>CBFGJR010000047.1:0-4367 GCA_965649145.1 Caldifarciminota bacterium
AGGTTTTCTCAAATCACCCTCTATAAGGATAATTCTCATATTTGCCATTTGAAAGGTAATAGAAAGATTAACAGAAATTGTAGTTTTACCTTCGTTAGGCTGACTGCTTGTAATAAGAATTGTTTTTATCTCCTCTCCCGCTTTTAAAAACTTTAAATTGCTTCTCAAGGTTCTGAAACTCTCCATGTAAAGGGATCCCTTTTTATGTTGAGTTAAAAGTATTCTTTCTGAATCTGTGGTCTTGATAAAAGGTATTGTAGCAAGAATAGGTATTTCTGAATAACTCAATTCAAGTTCATCAACATCTTTTATTCTTGTATCAAGGTACTCAAGCAAAAATACAAGTGATAAAGCAAGACCAAAACCTATTACGAGAGCGAAAAGTAAATTTTGCCTCTTTTTTGGAAAAACGGGAGAATCCGGTGGTATAGAAGGTTCAACAATTACAAAACTTGAAACTTGACCAACCTCCTGTAGTTTTGCTTCCTCATACCTCTTTTTCAACATCATCAAAATTTCCTCATTCAATTCAAAATCTCTCTGCATAGTAAGAAAAGTAATTTCCTTCTCTGGAAACTTTGAAAATTCACTCATAAGATCTCCCCTGTTTTTTAAAAGGGCTTCTCTCTTTGCCTGTAAAGCTTTTAACTCTGCACTAACTGATACAATCTTTTGAACAGCATCTTGTATTTCATCGAGAGGTTGTGTAATACTAACTTCCCTAAATGCACTTTCCTCAAGTTTTTCTGCTAATTCCTTCTTAACCTGTTTAATACCATCTTCAATCTCTTTTACTTCCTTACTTTGCTCACTAAAACCTTCAAGTAAAAGGGAAGTTTTCTGCGTTTCAAGTTTTATAAGTTTTTCATACAATGTTTTTATTACCTCCTTTGAACCCCCCCCTTCACCCTCTGATATCTTTTTTACAAGATCCTCTCTCCTTTGTTCCCACGCTTTTAAAACCCCTTCCTTTTCTTTTATATCAACCTCAGTTTTTGCAAGCATTTCATCAATTAACTTCAATTTGGATGAAAGGTATTCACCAATTGACTTAATATCAGTCAGCTTCTCCTTGATCTTAAATCTCTTTAAAGAATCCTGAATTTTTTTAAGGTTTGATTCTACTAAGGGTATCTGTTCCTCAAGAAACTTAACAACTTCATGAGCGGAAGATTTTGCTAATTCTTCAGATGTTTTTATAAAAACCTCTGATACAATATTACAAAGTTTGGATGTTTCAACAGGTTTATTCCCCCTAACCTTTATATATAATAGATTATCGTAATTATAAGAAATCTTTGACTTTATGTTGATTACAGGGTCACCATCCTGAAAAAAAGAAACAAACTCTTTATCTAAATTCATTTCCTGTTTGATTTTATTCCAGACTTTTTCAGAAAAAGTGAAAGTGTTCAAAATATAAATTTGATTTTTAATAGGATTTTTGGAAAAACCAAAAGTAAAGGGATTAACTTCAGGTGTTCTTGCAAGTAGAATTGCTTTTGCCTCATACACTGGCTTTGTTGCAAAAGTAAATATCATTGTTACAGTGGGGATACCGATGAAAAATAGAAGGAAAACCCACTTTCTCTTCCATAAAGCATCAAGATATTTTTTTATATCAATTGGAGAAGAAACTTCCGGGTTCATTTCTGAGCCTGTATAAATGTATAAATTAAAATAATCTGAGTAACAAGGAAAACACTTTCCTTTAAAAAATATAGATAATCTTTAAACTTTGAAGAAGTGTTCTGAGGCACAATTACAACATCTCCAGCTTCAAGATATAACTTTTCCCCCCTTAATAAATTTCTTATGTCTATAACTTTATTCTCACCATTTCTAATTATTTTTATTCTGCCTAAATCACCACTCGGAAGCGGACCTCCTGCAAGGGAAATAAGCTTTATTATGTCAGTTTTAAGAGGAATCTGATAAAGCCCTGGTTTTGAAATGTGCCCCCATAACTGAACTTCTATTAAAACTTTATCCTGACTTGGAAAAACATAATACTCCGGGGAATAAGCTCCTTCACCTGTTGAAATCTGAAAAAATAAAAGTAAAAAAATTATCATATTTTATTATACTTTTTTTTAAAAATCCTTTTCAAAGCAAGTTTAATAACAAGGAAAAAAGCTTCAAGGATTATTTTCTTTGACATCTTTGACTTTCCCTTTCTCCTTTCTACAAATATTATCGGAATCTCACAAACCTTATAACCTACCCTATAAGGATAATAAACTGTTTCAATTTGAAAACCATATCCACCACTTGAAACTTCTTGCCAGGGTATATTTTTAAGAACATCCTTTTTAAATGCCTTGTATCCGGATGTTAGATCCTTAACCTTAACACCTGACAGAATTCTTGCATATAAATTTGCAAAATAGGATAGAAGTAACCTTTTCAAAGGCCAGTTAACAACTGTTACACCATTTAAATATCTTGAACCAACAACAACATCATACCCCTCTTCAATCTTTTTTATAAAATTTGGAATTTCCTCTGGGTTGTGAGAAAAATCTGCATCAAGATGAATTACAAGATCATAATCTTTTTCAATTGCCCATTTAAAACCATCACGATAAGCAAAACCAAGACCTTCCTTCTTTTTTCTCAAAAGTAAATTTACCCTTTTATTTTCTTTTCTAATCTCTTCCACAATTTCCCAGGTTTTATCAGGAGAATTATCATCCACCACTAAAATGTCAAGCTCTACTCCAAGTGAAAAAATCTTTTCTATTAATTCTTTTATGTTATCCCTTTCATTGTAAGTTGGAATTATAACAATTATTTTCATTTTTCCACAAAAAACTTAAACATGCCTTCATCTTTATTTATCTTCCATTTCAAAATATAAGGTCCCGGTGTTAAAAAGGAAAAATCGAAAGAAATATCCTTTTCTACATTTATATCACTTATATAAATACTCCTTTCACCCACGAGATGACCCGAAAAGGTGTAAAAATTTAAAATTAAATTTCCCTTTTCCTTTGCTAAAATTCTTATAATTCCCCTTTTATTCTTTATAACAGAGGGATAAACAATGAGTGAAATTTTCTTCTCAGAAAAAAGTTTTTCAAATACTTTATTAAAATAAAAGTTCCGTTCAAAATTTCCCCCATAAGTAAAATAAAAGGGGCTCTCAGAATAATCAAAAACTTTTATTTCACCAGTTCCCAGAAATATAAATAAATCACCATCTTCATCAAAGAAAATATCCTTAACTCCAAAAGAAGAAAGGTTTATATTAAACTCCTCCACTCCATTTAATGAAGTTAATCTGTTTTTTTCAAAATAAAGCAAATTCTTATCACTTGAAATAGGGGAAAGATACTTTTCTGATTCATTAACACCTGAAACAACAAGGGGAAAATTGTTATTCAAAGAAAGCAAATAGTTAAAAGAATAAAGTTTTCTTTCAGTTTTAAAAACAAAATCAGGAAGACCATCTTTATCCACATCAAAAACAGAGGGAGAACTTACAATTATATCATCAATTTTTCTTTCATAAAATTTATCTTCATTATAGTCAAAAAAGTAAATATTATCATTTCCCCTTATACCCATTATCTCATCAAAACCATCACCGTCATAATCTGCGCAAATTGAAGGAAATTCTGAAAATCCAAAATAGGGATTAAAAACTCCTCTCAACTTATTAAAACTATAATTAAAAACTCTTAAAACACCATCAACTCCTACAAAGTAAATAAGAGGAGGATTCTTTGACAGAATAACCCCACTTTTTGATTTTGAGCCGGCATAAGTTTTATAAATAACACTGTCAGGCTTTTTACCACTTAAAAGGTAAAGAAAGTAATCCTCACCTGTCAATATAATTTCTTTTACTCTATCACCATCTACATCATAAAGAGAAGGAATAGAAGAAAATAGGGGCAGGGAACTAAAAGTAACTGTATCAAAAGTATTATTGAGTTTCAATAAACTTAATTTACCATTTTTTAAATAAAAAATTTCAAGAATTGAATCTCCATCTAAATCAGAGATTGAAAAAGGTAAAGAAATAATTGGTTTTAAATATGTAGTGTTTAAAAGCAAACCTAATGTATCAAATATAAAAAAACCTGAATAAAAATTATTTATCCCAACTGTATCACCATAATAATTCCTGAATCCGCCTATCAAACTAATAATATAGTTTTTCTTTTTCGCAAAAAAGGCGTTAAGGGGTAAAATATCCTTAGGTAAATAATCTTTTATATGTAATTTCAAAAAAGTATTTTTCAATTTAAAATTCATTTTATGTTTTCTTCTTTCAGAAATATCCTTTATTTCAATAAATGTGTTTCCACCTGATTTTGCCTTTGAAGAGGGAAAGGTTTTGTAAGAAAAATTATCCTTAA
>CBFGJR010000048.1:0-4357 GCA_965649145.1 Caldifarciminota bacterium
TTAACATATTTTCCATAGATGGAAGAAAGTTAATGGAAATTAATAATATCAATATAAAAAATGGACATCTTGAAAGAGAAATACCTATATCTTTAAGTAAGGGAATTTATTTTATTATGATAAAAGAAAAGAAAGGAAAATTTTTGATTCAAAAGGGGGTTAATTTGAAATGAAAAAGAAAATTTTTATTTTAAGTTTCATTTCAATTGCAACAATCTTTGCTTTGAATTATCCCCATAATAACAATTCTCCGATAAAGGACTGGGATGTGGTTTGTAAATCCTGTCATGACCCTCACAATGCCCTTGGACCCTATCTGGGAAAAGTTAATGGTAACTACAATATGTGCTATACTCTGTGCCATAATCCTGCAGGAGATGCAAAAAACTTTGTAATTGAAGAAAGTAAAAAGGCGAGTCCGGGACAGAGCGGAATTCACCACGCCTTTGATGTTGCAGGTGATAATACAGGTTATGATGCAAACACTTCAAGTGCCCTGTATAAAAACTATTATATAAATTATGGCATTGATGCATACAAACTCACCTGTTCAACATGTCATGAACAGCATAGCCAGAGCCAAGGAGCACCTTTTCTTGTAGCTCAGGCAGAAGCAATGTGTAGAGATTGCCATTCACCAAGAAATCAAAATACTTCACCCTTTACTTCCCACCCTGTAGGTGTAACAATTCCTTCAAATCCCTATTATCATACCCCTCAAAATTTACCCCTTATAAATGGAAACGAGGTAGGTTGTATGACCTGTCATGATGTTCATTATGCCTATTCTGATACGAGTGTTTATGGAACAGCTACTTCTGGAACAAATACATCTTTGACAGACAATACAAAAAATTGGCCTACAAATAAATTTACAGGATGGCTCTTAAAAATTTATCCTAATGGAAATGATACAGGAAACTGGTATCAGGTCAGAACAATTACATCTAATACTTCCAATACAATAAACTGGTTAGAACCATTATATGGCTCCGGTATTACTTCTGGAAACAAATATGTAATAAAAAGAACTGGAAATGGGAATGGTTATCTTTTAAATCAGGCTATGCATAAAACCCCAAGAAATAATCTCTGTACAAATTGCCATAGTCTTAATTTAATTCGTGACCCTTCAGATACAACACAAATTGGTTCCCATTTCACAAGTACAAATGCTCTATGGCCAGGGGGTCAATACGGTTCAGATTATGCCTATTCAGATTTAAATGGTAATTTATTACCACCGGCAAGAAAAAATGAAGCAACAACAAATTCACCCTTACCTTCTTATTTAAGAAATTCCTGTTTTAACTGTCACTTTCCACATGGCTGGAATATACCAAATACTACACAGAAATATGCAAAACTCCTGGTGGATAAAGAGGAATTTCTATGTTTTACATGTCATGATATTGATGGACCATCAACAAAAAATATAAAATCAAAATTTGATAACCCTATAAGATGGGTAACAGCAGCTGTTGGAAGAGGAAATAATTTAAATCTCAATGATAGACATGATATTCAGGATGAGGCCCAGACAAGATCAAAGGCGAAAATAGAATGCACAGATTGTCACGATATTCACAGAGCAAATGGAACAATGCCTTTGAAAAAAGACCCTGACCCGACAGACGGAAGAGTTCCCGGGACAGGACAGGTTTTACCCGGAGCAGACTTTCTTACAGAATGGTGTCTTGACTGTCATGACGGAAGTTTTCCACCAACTGTAACCCCCCCACAGGTTTCCTTAGTTAACATAAGAAATGCCTATTTGAATAATGATGCACATGGAGCTGATATTGGGGGCCCGAAACTTAAATCCGGTTACGGATGGGCAAGTAACCAAATTGTTCCCTGTTCAGCCTGTCATGAAAAAAAACATATGTCCTATAAACATGAACTATTTCAGGTAAGAGATACAATATTTTCAAGAGATGGGACCACTCCAATTCCTGATGATGATGGACAGTTAGGTAATGGTTATGATATTTTAGATAACAATGTGCTGAATACTGAAATTAATGGGTACGATTTTTGCAATACCTGCCATACAGGATCAATGGGAAGTAACAGAACAAACTGCTTTGCATCTGGGTGTCATACACATGGTGATAAATTTTGAATAATAATTTTATAGAATTTCTTAAAGACCTAAGAAAAAAATCCATTGATTCAGGTATTATGGCTCTTCCTGAAAGTTCTGCACAATTTTTATGTTTAAAAAGATAACCTCTTTAAAAAATCTTTGAAATTTCATCCTGAGTGGAAAAAATTTTTACTCTTTTGCCCTTTTTATCAATCATCCATTTTCCATATTTTGAATCTTTAAATTCCCCAATTATACTGAAAATAATTTTTCTTGATTTCAGCAAGTTTATTACATCCTCAATTCCTTCTCTTTTCACTGCAACAAGAAGAGCACCTGATGAAATTGTTTTTAAAGGGTCAATTCCAAAATAATTGAAAATTGCCTCCCCATTTTTTATGATAGGTATCTTTTTCTCATAAACAATTACACCGAGATTTAAAAACTCACAAAACTCATAAATACCATTCAATATCCCTCCTTCTGTTGGGTCATGCAAAGCCAAAACATTTTCATTCTGAAGAAGTAAAAAACCTTCTTTTATTACACATATTCCTGGCTTTTTGTGATAATTCTTAAACTTTTTTAACAATTTTTTATTAACAACTTTTTTTAATTCTTCTTCTTTCTCCTTTGCCATTATTGAAATTCCTTCAATTGGTACCTCTTTAACACATAAAAGGTAATCACCTTTATTAACTTTTTTCGGAAACAAACCCTTTATTTTTTCTCTAAAACCTATCATTGTTCCTGATATTATAATCCTTTTAAGTTCAGGCGTTATTTCAGTATGTCCGCCAATTACAGAAATGTTATATTTTCTACACTCCTTTGCGATTTCTTTGAAAATCTCAGAAATTTTTTCACTACTTAATCCCTTTGGAATAAGAAGAGTAAAAAGAAAAAATTCAGGTTTTGCACCCATACATAAAATATCATTAATATTCACCATTACAGCATAATAACCTATTTCTTTTTCAGTAAAGGTAATCGGATCCTGAGTGATAACAATATAATAATCACCTGCATCAATTACTGAAGAATCAGCACCCGGACCCGGTTTTATTTTTATTTTATCCGAAGTTAAAGGTAAAATTTTTAAATACTTTTCAAGTAAATTAAGAGGAAGTTTTCCTTCCCTTAATTCCATAAATATAATTATAACTTTCTCAGTAAACAACCAAACATAAAATCTGAATCCATCTCTATTCCATTACAGAAGAAATAGTTTCTTTTTATTAAAAAATAAGGAACATGAGGTTTAATAATTTCAAAATCATATTTTTCAAGGAGTTTTTCTATCTGATTTTCATTTTCTTCTTTTAATATGGTACATGTTATATAAAAAAGATAACCTCCTTTTTTAAGCGCATTATAAGCGTTATAAATCAATTTTTCCTGCAATCTTGTAAGTTCCCTTATCTTTTCTAAATTCATTCTTAAAATTATTTCAGGTTTTTTTCTTATTGTTCCCAATCCTGAACAGGGTGCATCAATTATGATAAGGTCAAATTCCTTTTTGGGTAAAAATGAAGTAGCATCAGTATTTATTACATAACCATTTACCTTATATTTTAAAAAGTTTTCCCTTAGAATTTTTGCTCTCCCCTTCCTCAATTCACTTGCTAAAATCTTCAAATTATTTCTTAAAATAAAACTCAAATATAAAATTTTCCCACCGGGCGCAGAAGTCATATCCCATACATTTATTCCCATATCAAAATTTTTATAATGCATAACACCTTGAGAAGAAAAATCCTGAACATAATATAAGTTTTCATTCAGTCCTACTTCCCAGGGATGATAAAAACTTTTGTAGGCATAGGGTGGAAAATTTAGTTTTGAGAGTAAAAACCTTTTTTCCTCATATTTTCTTTCTATAATCTCTCTCACCTTTTTTTCTTCATCATTTTCAAAATAAATTCTAAAATAATAGGGGGGGTCAGAGTGAAACCATTTACTAAAACTTAAAACAAAATCCTCATCAAAATCTCTCCTCAATTTTTTGTATAACCACTTTGGAATGGAAAAATTTATCCAGTTTTCTTTAAAATCAGATATCCCTTTTCTTAATACATTCCTTAAAATTCCATTAACAAGTTTTGAAGCTGCAAAACTTTCTTTTTTAGTTATCTCTGCCCAGGAATCGCAAACAGCATAGGGCTTTCTTTTTAAAATAATAAGTTCTGTAAGAGATGCCCTTAAAATAGTCCTTACATCAGGTTCAAGTTTTGTAAAATTACCCTTATAAAAATTTTTTATAATATG
>CBFGJR010000049.1:0-4326 GCA_965649145.1 Caldifarciminota bacterium
ATAAGATAGTAATTTTTTCAAATAAAAATTCATTAAAAAATCCCTTAGAGCAGTTAAAGAAAAATAGGATTTTTATATTTAATTTTTCAGAATTTTTAAAAAGGAAAAAATATAATTTACTTTTTGATTTTTCAAATAAAAAGTTTTTAATTTTGACAAAATTCCAGATGCGTTAAAAAAAAAACCAGAAAGCCTTTTTAAATTGTTATATATAATAAGCTTCCTGTAGATTCAATTCCTGGGAAGCTAATTAAAAAAAGGAGGTAAAAAATGAAAGTTATAAAGGAAGGTAAAAATGAAGTAGTAATAATGGGTAAACAATGTAAGCCCATATACTGTGGATCGGACTTTTGCGTCGGGACCTTTTCATCCAACTAAAAGTAAAAACTTTAAAGGAGGTGCATTATGAAAGTTATAAAGGAAGGTAAAAATGAAATGGGGATATCTCGTGTATGCATTCCTATTTATTGCGGTGGGAATTTTTGTATAATAGTATATGTGGGATAGTATATAAGGAATAAAAATGTGCCCCCTGTGCTTTTTAGCACGGTGGCAATTAAGTAAATTATGAAATTTCAAAAAAGTTTTTATAATGTTGAAATAAAAAATGAAGATGGATTGCTTATTTATAATATTTTAACTCAAGGATTTGTGATGTTAGATGATAGAGAATATGAAAATTTTTATAAAAATTCTGAATTATGGGAAAAAGATAATGAAAAATTGTCAAATTTTATTAAACATGGATTTATAGTAGAAAAAGATGATAGGATAGAGTACCTTAAAAAATTTAATATTTATAAAAATTATGAAGAAAATTTAAGTATAACATTTGTCCCAACACAAAACTGCAATTTTGGTTGTTCTTATTGTTTTGAAAAAAATGAGGAAAAACTTACTATGTCAGAAGAAACTTTGAAAGGGGCAATTGATTTTACTCAGAAATTAATTGAGGAGAGAGATAAGCTTAAAAGTGTTGATGTATGTTTTTTTGGGGGTGAGCCTTTACTTGAAATTGATAAAATTTTAAGATATGGTAAAAAAATAAAGGAAACATGCGAAAATAAGGGTATTAATTATACTTCCAGTTTAATTACTAATGGGTATTATTTAAATTTTGAAGTTGCTCAAAAGCTTTTTAATGAAATAAATCTTTCTTTTGTTCAGATAACATTTGATGGAAATAGAGTTTACCATAATAAAACAAGAATAACCAAGGATGGAGAAGCTACCTATGAAATTATTTTCAATAATTTAAAAGAAATTATTTATAAATGGGATAAAAAAATACCTTTTAAGACAAGCATTCGTATTCAAGTAAATAAGGAAAATTTAAAGAGTTTGAAGGATCTATTAATTGATTTAAAAGAATTTGATCTTTCTGAAAATTTAAATATATATTTTTCACCAATTCTTGGGGAGTGGGAAGAGAATAAAAATTACATTTTTAATTATTTTGATGAAAAAGAGTTTGGCAAAGTATATGTGAATGAAATAATTCCTCTTATTTTTGAATTAAAATTTAAAAATTTTGCTTTATACCCTCAGCCAGTAGTAAATCCCTGTGGAATCGCATCGGCAAATAGTTATATAATAGATTGTGATGGAACATTAAAAGAATGTTGGGAACTTATAGGAGGAAATGAAAATTTTGGAACCGTATTTAATCATAATGAAGAAAAGAGAAAATTAAGTAAAATAGAACTTCCAGCAGAATGCGAAAACTGCAAATATTTACCATTATGCACAGGTGGTTGTCCTTTAAGAAGATTAAGAGGTAAAAAGAAATGTACTTTCTGGAAATATTGTATTAAGGAATATATGCTTACTATTTATAAATTCTTAAAAAATGGAGGAGTTTAAAAAATATTTTTCATGCTTTAATGAAGTTGTATGGCAAACAAATAAAGTAAGGTTTTTATTTTTTGTATTCATTACATTAATTTCTGTATTTTTAGCTACCTGCACCTCTATTTTAACTAAAAAGATTGTTGATGATGGGATTATAAGTAAAAATATAAAAGTAATTTTTATTTATGGAATTATTACCTTTTTAGTATGGTTTTTTTCAATATTTTTAAGTTTTTTAGGAACAATTGTTTTAAGATTTCTAAGAAATAGGGTTGAAAATGATTTAAGAGTCAGGATAATTTTAAACTTTTTTTCATTAGATTATAAATGGGTTTCCTCAAAACCATCTGCTTATTTTTTATCAAGAATATTTAATGAGCCTGACTCTTTACTTTCAAGTTTACTTCAGACTACATCAAATCTTTTTATTAATTTATTCTGGATCTTTCTTGGTTTTGCTTTTGCATTTTATGTTGCCCCGCAACTTACCCTATTTATAATTCCATTTTTATTTTTGAACTTATTCTTAAATCATAAATTCGGAACAAAATTTAAATTTTTAACAAAGGAAAGACATGAAAAAACAGCAGATCTTCAGGGATATTTGAATAACTTAATTGAAAATTATCTACCTATTAGAATATTTAATTTAACAGAAAAAATAATTCATAAATTTGCATTTATTTTGCGAAAATTTTTAAAATTTTTAACAAAATTGACAATTATTTCTGCAGGAGTTAATAATATAACTGCTTTAATCCAGATAGTAATGCAACTTGGTTTACTTTTACTTGCAGGCTTTGAAATACTAAACAATAGATTGACAATTGGTAGTTATTTAGGATTTTCAAGTATTTTCTGGTATCTTATTTCATCACTTGAAACCTTTTATTCTGCAATTATAACTATAAAGGAGACAGCAGGTGAAATAGAAAGGATGGAAGAATTAACTCAGGGAAAATACAATTTTGTTTCTTCAACAAAAATGGATAACACTAAGATAGTTTTTAAAAATGTGAAATTATCTTTAAATAATAAAAAATTGATTAAATTTCCAAATTTTGAAATTGAAAAAAATGAAAAAGTTTTAATAGTGGGTGAAAATGGTGTGGGTAAAACTAGCTTGCTTTATACAGTAACAGGATTATACTCCCCTTCTGATGGAGAAGTCCTTTTGCCTGACAGAAATAGAATTTCCTTTTCTTTTGCTTCTCCTTTGCTTTTAGAGGGTTCGGTTTTAGATAATCTGGACATTTTGGGAGTTAAAAGGGAAAAAATTGATAATATTTTAAAGATGTTCAATATAAATGAAATTAAATTTAAAAATGTAAATTCACTTTCATCAGGTGAAAGAAAAAAAATAGATTTAATAAGGTGTCTTTTAAAAGATAGTGATATTTATATTTTTGATGAACCTTTTAATCACCTTGACCTTGAAAGTCAAAAAATTTTTATAAATATTTTAACTAATTATCTTAAAAATAAAACAGTTATTATCTCATCACCAGTTGATATAAGAGAGGATTTTAAAAATTTCATAAATAAAGTTATATTCTTAAAAAAGGAGGAAATTTATGAAAGTGCTAAATGAGGGTAAAAAAGATATAAAAAAGGAAAACCCATGTAAAATAAAATACTGCCAGGAATATGTTAAACCACCTTCCTCAAAACATAAATTTTTCCTTTTCTGCAAAAAATTTTGCTTCGGCGGATACATAGGGAAAGATACTACTGATGTAAAAGGAGAGGAAATGTGAATTACTTTATTCTATTTTTTATATTCTTACATATTTCTCTCTATAAATTTGAAAAACCACCAGAGATTGATGGAATAATTGAAAATGAATGGGAAAATACCCCTAAAATGACTGAATTTTTTGAACTCCAGCCAGAAGAAGGTAAGAAATGCCCCTATAAAACAATCCTATATGCTGGCTATGACGAAAATAATATATATTTTGCCTTTAAATGCTATGATGATATGAAAACAGTTAGGAAAACTCTAACAAAAAGGGATGAATTTGCAATGGATGATATGGTATTTATTTTTATTGATACATACGGAAAAGAAGAAGGTTATATTTTTGCAACAAATCCCCTTGGTGTTCAATTTGATGGGAAAAAAGAGCCACCACCTCAGGGTATGGAAGATTTTTCCTTTGATACATATTTTGAAGTTAAATCATTTATTTCTGATTCTTTCTGGTCCTCAGAATTTAAAATTCCCTTTTCATCTTTAAGATTTGAAAGTAAAGAAAAACAGGAATGGAAATTTGTATTTTTAAGACTTAGACCAAGAGAAGCAGTTTATATATATTCTTTCCCTTCCCTTTCAAGAGATAATCCTTCTCTTTTTGCCCAGGGGGTAAAAATTACAATTCCTGAAAGGATTTATTCAAAAGAAAAAAGATACGATATAATCCCATATATAATAAGTTCTCAGAATGGTTTAAGGGAGATTGAATATAAAAATGA
>CBFGJR010000050.1:0-4316 GCA_965649145.1 Caldifarciminota bacterium
TCAGGAAAATTTGCTGGACGAATTCCTTTAAAATTCCAAACCGATTTATCCATTTTTAATGAGAAATCAAAATTGTCAGGTAATGCATTTTTAAATCAGTAAATCCCGAACGATAAAGCAAGGCCTTTTCTATCTTTTCTCTTTCTTTTAATTTCCTTATCTCTTTAAAAGGCAACATCAGGGCAAGTTCTAAAAACTGGACCTTATTTTTAGGATAGCCAAGAGAAAGCATAATTTCACGGTATAGCGCCTCATCGGGTTCAGCTATCTTTAAAAGATTTTTCATCCGCTGGATTTTCAATTCCAGCCATTTAGTGCCTAATTCTCTTAAAAAATTTTTAGTTATCTCTTTCATTTTAATTATCGATGTTCACAGTAATTCATAAAATGTGCAATTCATAGCAAAACCTGCCTCTTGCACTTTTATTTATTCCAATCATAGGTTAGCGCTCCACATTTGCATCTTATTTTTCTATCAACTTCAGAATAATATCTTACCGAAACTGATTTTTCACATTTATCACAATAAAATAAATTTTTAAATTTTTCCACATCATCCCAAAAGGCTTTACAATCACCTATACTTACTCTAAATGTGTCGTAATGAGAATCTATATTCCCTATAAAAAGGGAGTTGTTAAGCAATTTATCAATTTTTTCAGTAAAAATGCCTTTAGAAGGTTGTTTATTCACTTTGCTCTTTAAACAAGAAAGCAATTCAGCAGACATTCTTTTTTCGTTTGTTTCGTTGTTTCTATATTTAACATAAACTTCTAATTCTTCACAAATCTCTTTTAGAATTTTTTCTAAATATTTTCTGATTAAATTACCTAAACCTATTTCATCATTATTTTTTATTTTACTTTCTATAATATTATTTAAATCAATAAAACTCTCATCTAAATGAGTACCCTCTGCTTCTGACCATTTTAAAGCTTGAATATACCAATTGGCTCTGCCCTTTACTAAATTCTTCATTAATTCAAACCAATCCTTCTCATGGGTTAAAACTATAATTTGGTAATCATTAAACTTTTCTATCAGAAGATCAGCTAACCTTTTTCTATGCTCAGTGTCAAAACTTGAAACTATGTCGTCTAAGATAAAAAATTTATTTTCTCTGTTGAATGCTTTTACTGAAGTAAGAAAAAATGCGATTCCCAAACTATTTAAATGAGATTCGCTCATATACTTTTGTGGGGGATATGTGTTTATGTTATGAAATTTATACTCTATAGTTAATCCTTTTAAATCATCTCGTTCCTCGATAATTTTTGTCTGGAAATCGTATACATTTTCAGAAGGATGCATATAGTTATAATATTCATTAATTTCGTTTGAAAACTGGTTTATAAAGCTATCAAGTTCCGATTTTAGTTTTCTCATAAATTCATTATAAATCAAAGTAAAGGATTCTAAATAGTTTTCTAAAATCTGTTTCTCTTTTTTAAACTGCTTTATTTCTCTATATCTTTCCCACGAAAGAGAAATTTTATCTTGTAATTCAAGGATCTTTTGCCCTCTCAAACGAGTACCTAATTCCTCATATTGTTCATTACAACTTTTAATAGTCTTTTCAAATATATTCTGGTCTATTTTGATTTCTTCTGGCTTGCTCAATTTCTCTAACTTTAATAATTCCTTTTTAATTTCTTTATCTATATCATCTTTCCATTTTTTGAATTCTTTGATAAACTCCTGTAAAAATCTATTTTCTGAGGAATTATAATATTCATCATGTTTAATAACTGATAGCAAGTTTATAAAATTATTAGAAAGGTTTTCTAAGTCCTTTTGTAAATTTTCCAATTCTGCTTTCTTTTCTTTAATCGGTTTTATTTCATTTAATCGGTTTTCAATCTCCTCAAATAATTCTTCCTTATTTTTATTTTGAAAGCACAAGGGACATAAATCTTTTTCCCATAATTTTTTTTCAATAATTTCCTCACCTTTTCTCCATAACTCTTCAAGGGAAAGTTGTTTTATCATTTCTACATCGTGAGAAAGTTTTTCAAACAATGAATAATACTGTTGATATTTTTCACAAAAGTCTTGTATCTTTTCTTTTAAGGAAAATATCTGATTTTTGCTTCTTTCCAAATAATTGCGTTTTTTTATTTCAACAGAATCATCTACGGATTTAAATTGGTTTAAAAGGCTTTCTATATCTTGAATCGTAGTAATAGGTTGAAACTCCAAATCTTTTATCATTTCATTTATTTTTCTGATAAAAACTGTATCATCCACTATTCTTTCGCCAAGTTTCTCAAATATTTCTCCCTCTCGCCTGCTTATTTCATTATCAAAGTTTCTTTGCCTTAACCTTCTTTCTATTTCACTTCTTCCCTTTTTCAAACTATCTCGGACTTTTAAGACATCCTGTAAACCAATGATTTGAGAAATTTTGTCTAATCTCTCTTTTTTTGTAGCAAATATTAATTCTGTTAAATTAGCATATCTCAAAATTAGATTTTCGCGTTTAGAGTTTGCGATATATTGATTAGAAAAATCAGTGGAATTTGTGGTAGTAGTTCTACACTCTTTATCTATTTCTTTTTTGCAATCTAATCTACTATCCAAAAAAGATAGAGAAACAATTGATTTTATATTGTTCGGAAGGCTAATATTTCGGAGTGCTGTTATACCTCCTCTTCTATCTATTTCTTCTTGAGATAAATGTTCAACTTTTTCATTATAAAACCATTCAATAGCATCTGTAATACTACTTTTACCACTGCCATTTTCACCATAGATCAAACATGAACGCGAATTTAAATCTAATTTTAAACTCCCCTTAATTCCTCTAAAACCGCTTATTTCAATTGTTTTAATTTTCATTTTTTAACCTCCTCCTCTATTATTTTATCCAGCAAATTTTTAATATAAGTCTCGGTAAATTTCCCAGATTCATACAATGTTTTAAGTTCGCTTGCCAATTTTTTATCAACTCCTTCGATATCATTTATACTTTCAAAAAATTCTTTTAAAATTTGTTCTCCAGATTTTACTTCAGTCATTTTTAACCTCCTTTTTTTCAAAAAACTTCCAGTTTATTTTAAGTTCAAAATCAAAGTTTTTATTAATAATTTCAAAACCAGTTTTATTATTACATATAGGATATATTCCATAATTATTAACAAAATCTAAAATAAAGAAACTTTCAAGATCTTCAATTCTATATGGCCATATGTTTTTTAAAATCTCAAAATTAAGGTGGGTAAAGTAAAGTTCGTCAAGCTTTCTATAATTAAGCAAACCTACATTCCCAGATTCTCCATTCCAATGCTGAAGTAATCTTTTACCTACACTATTAGTTTTTTTCTCGCTCATCCCAATATATATTAACCTTGATCTGCCAAACGGATATTGTATTTCATTTTCTTTTAAATAAATAAAATAAAGCCCACATATTCCATAAAGATTTTTAATATTTGGCGGTTCCAATTTTTTGGAATCGCTGAAATTTATAGTGTATTTTTTCATTTTATTTTCTATCATATATCACAAAAAATTTCTGACATCCTAGAATCACCCTTTTTATAACCGGGACGCGGTTCTAAAAAATTTTCATCAGTAATCTGTAAATTTGATATCTTACTAACTATATAAAGTCGCCAATAAGGCACCTTCCCCGATGAACTGTATCCACCTATTTGATATGCACTTAAAACCTCATTACCAGTATCTTTATGTATGCCATAGGTGTGAGGTTCTACAATTCTTTCATGACCTTCGTAAGTAAATTTGATAACTCTCCTGTATTTTATTGCTTCGCAAATAAGATTATTCATTTTGTCTATCTCCTTCTATTATTTTAATTTCTTCTTCTGTTAAATCATAAAAGTGTATAAATCATCTTATCAATTCCTTTTCAAAGTTTTATGTGCAATACAACATCATTAAATTTTTTAATTTTCCCCTTAAGCGAATTAAAATCGTTCTGGTAAATTTTTATGTATTTCCACTCCTGATTAGTTTTTTTACTTATATCCTCACACCATTTTTGAATGGCTATGTCTTTTTTGTCAGTATCCTCATATTCTCTACCTTTTGTTTCAATTATCCAAAATACTTCTTTTTTGTTGATTTTTTGAACCGCTACAAAATCAGGGTGGTATAATCTAATTGCACCTCTTGAACTTAAATAATCAACTGAAAATTTGTCTCCAAACGATGCAAAACGAACTATATCAGGACATTCATCAAGGAATTTAGCAAATTCTGCCTCAAAATCGTTATAAACAGCCACAAAATTGAATACTGTTTTTTTACATCTTAAATGTTTTCTCCTCCAAATGAAAGGTTCAAATTGCGAT
>CBFGJR010000051.1:0-4304 GCA_965649145.1 Caldifarciminota bacterium
CAATTCCTGCAAAAGCACAAACTATCCCTATAAAAACATGAATCAACTGGTCAAACCTTTTTTCAATCATTTCAAATCTTTTTTCAATCATATTAAAATTATAAAGTTTTTAGTCTTTCCTTGCAATTATAGATTTCCGATTTTATAATAAATTTTACGAAGGAGGAAAAAAATGGAAGAGAAAATTAAGGAAATTTTAGATGCATTAAAAAAGGTTATTGACCCGGAATTGGGGAGGGATATCGTTTCTTTAAATATGATAAGTGATATAAGGGTCTGTGATAGCACAGTTTCCTTTAAATTTACTCTTACAACTCCAGCCTGTCCTATAAGAGATAGATTAAAAAAAGAAGCAGAAGAGGCTGTTAAAAAGATTCCCTGGGTTGAAAAGGTTATTGTTAATATGGATTCAAAAGTGGTTTCTAAAGCGGTTCAACCTGAAAGGAATGTCAGAGGTATAAGACATTTAATTGGAGTGGTCAGTGGAAAAGGAGGTGTTGGAAAATCCACAGTTTCAATTAACCTTGCCCTTGCTCTTAAAAGTTTAGGTGCAAGAACAGGTTTGCTTGACGGAGATGTTTACGGTCCCACACTTTCTATTATGGGAAAAACGCAGGTGCCTCCCCTTGTAAATGAAGAGGAAAAAATTGTTCCGCCCCTTTATTATGGAATACCAATAATTTCAATAGGTTTTATGACAAATCCTGACCAGGCTATTGTTTGGAGGGGTCCTATTGTTCATACTGCTTATAGGCAGATGCTCTTTGATTTAGATTGGGGAGAACTTGACTACTTAATAGTAGACTTACCTCCCGGAACAGGTGACCCCCTGATTTCTATTACCCAATTAGTTGAGTTATCCGGTGCTGTTCTTGTTACAACACCCCAGGATGTTTCTGTTTCTGATGTAAGAAGAGCTGGAAATTTTCTTAAAAAGATGAATGTTCCAATCCTTGCGGTTGTTGAAAATATGAGTGATTTTATCTGTCCCCACTGCAATAAAAAAACAAAACTTTTTAATGGAAAAGGAGGAGAAATACTTTCTTCTGAATTTGGACTTAATGAATATTTAAAAGTTCCTTTTGATCCTTTAATTTCAGAGCTTTCTGAAAGGGGGGAACCATATTATGAAAAAATCCCTTCTTCACCCTCAAAGGATGCCTTCAAAAAACTTGCTGAAACTGTTGCATCAAAAATAAGTGTTTTAACCTTTTCTAAGGATCAAGTCCCCTCTTTTTAACTATATAAAGATAACCTAAAAATAAAATAAACAAAAATAACACAACCTCAAAAGATGCAAAAAAACCGTAATTTTTTGCCTCAAAAATAAAGGGAAACAGAAGAACAGCTTCAATATCAAAAAGTAAAAATAAAAGTAAAAAAGGGAAAACCTTTACCCCATATCTTTTATAGGGTGTATCCCTGTAAAGCATTCCTGATTCATAGGGTTCAAGTTTTTCCCCTGTACCCCTATAACCCAATATATTATTTTTTATTGTTGAAGAAAAAAATTCTGTTATTAAAAATATAAAAAATACAAAAGATAAGAGCACAAAAAATTCTATATATCCCTTCATTTACCCTTTAAAAAATTCTTCAAAACATAGGGTAATATTCCGCCATATTTTATATATTCAAGTTCTCTCTGTGTATCTATTCTCAAAATTCCATTAAAAACTATTTCTCTATCATCTTTTTTTGCTCTTATCTTTACCTTTTTATTGGGTCTTAAATCTTCTTCCAACCCCTCTATGAAAAAAACTTCATCACCATTAAGACCAAGACTTGCAGCATTCTGTCCCTCTTCAAATTGAATTGGTAAAACCCCCATCTGAACTAAATTTTGTCTGTGAATCCTTTCAAAACTTTCAGCTATTACTGCTTTAATGGAAAGAAGCTTTGTCCCTTTTGCCGCCCAGTCCCTTGAAGAACCGCTTCCATATTCTTTTCCGGCAATTACAATAAGATTCTGGTTTTTCTCCATATATCTCATCGCTGCATCATAGATAGTTAATATTTCTCTCTCAGGAAACTTTACTGTCCAGAATCCTTCCCTGTCAGGAACAAGTTTATTTTTTAATCTTACATTCCCAAAAGTTCCCCTTATCATTACCTCGTGATTACCCCTCCTTGCTCCAAAAGTGTTAAAATCCTCCTTTTTAACACCCTTTGAAATAAGGTATTTCCCTGCGGGAGAATCCTCAGAAATTTTACCAGCTGGAGAAATGTGATCTGTTGTTATAGAATCACCAAGCAAAAGTAAAACCCTTGCATTTTCAATATTTCTGATAGGAGAGGGCTCTGGTTTAAAATCTGAAAAGAAGGGCGCTTCCCTTATATAGGTTGAACTTTCATCAAATTCAAAAAGGGTTCCCTTAGGTGATTCTAATTTTTCCCATAATTCTTCTCCCTTATAAATTTCAGAATAAACTTTTTTATAATGTTCTCTTGAAAGAAATTTTTTCATATAATCATATACTTCCTCCTCAGAAGGCCATATTTCTTTTAAATAAACTGGGTTATCATTAGGGTCAAGTCCAACTGGCTCCTCATAGGGATTAAAAAGAATATCACCTTTTAAAGCAAAAGCAACAACAAGAGGAGGACTTGTTAAAAAGTTCATTTTTACAAGAGGGTGAACCCTTGCTTCAAAATTCCTGTTTCCTGAAAGAACAGATGCTACCGTGAGATTTTTTTCTTTTATTATATTTTCAACACCTGGAACAAGAGGTCCTGAATTTCCTATGCATGTAGTACAACCGTAACCAGCTATAAAGAAACCGAGAGATTCAAGATAGGTTAAAAGCCCGGATTTTTCAAGGTATTCCTTTACAACTAAGGAACCGGGAGCAAGAGAAGTTTTAACATAGGGTTTTGTCTTAAGTCCCCTTGCGACTGCCTTTTTTGCAAGGATTCCTGCTGAAAATAAAACAAAGGGGTTACTTGTATTTGTGCAACTTGTTATTGCTGCAATTACAATGGATCCATCCTTAATTTCAAAATGAATATTTTCTTTTTTAATTTCATAGATTCTCAATTCTTCACTTTTAACCTGCGGGTGAGAACCTCCTTCTGATTCAAACCGAGATATGTTTTCGTCAGGAAGTTTTATTTTATAGTCTTTTTCAAGGTATTCTTTTACTTTATTTTTTAATTCAGCAAGGTTTATTCTATCCTGTGGCCTTTTTGGTCCTGATACTGAAGGAAGCACATCTTCTAAATTTATTTCAACTACTTCAGTATAAATGGGTTCCTCTTTATATGTATAAAATAGAAGGTTTTCCTTTGTGTATTTTTTAACCCTTTCAATAAGTTTTTTATCTCTTCCTGTTTCAAAGAGATAAGTAAGGGTTTTTTCATCAACAGGAAAAAATCCGATTGTTGCTCCATATTCAGGACTCATATTTGAAATTGTTGCTCTATCCTGAACCGTTAAACTCTTCAGCGCCTCTCCAAAATATTCAACAAATTTATCAACAACTTTTTTCTCTCTCAGTTTTTCCGTTATAAAAAGGACGAGGTCTGTAGGTGTTACTCCTTCCTTAAGTTTTCCCTTTAATCTAATTCCTATTACTTCTGGAAATACCATATATATAGGTTCACCAAGCATAACTGATTCTGCTTCAATTCCACCAACACCCCAGCCAAGGACCCCAATTCCATTTATCATTGTTGTGTGAGAATCTGTTCCAATTAAGGTATCAGGAATGAGAATTTTTTTATTTTTATCTTCTCTTACACTTACAACCTCTGAAAGGTATTCAAGATTAACCTGGTGTATAATTCCCTTTCCAGGGGGAACAACTTTTAAATTTTCAAAGGAATTTTGAGCCCATTTTAAAAGTTTATACCTTTCCTTGTTCCTTTCAAATTCCTTTTCAAGATTCAGTTTTAAGGCAAATTTTGTTCCGAAATAATCTACCTGGACTGAGTGGTCAATAATAAGGTGGGAAGGAATTTTAGGATTGACTTTTTTAGGATCACCCCCCAATTTTTTCATTGCCTTTCTCATTGAGGCAAGATCAACTATTGCTGGAACTCCTGTAAGGTCTTGGAGAATAACTCTTGCAGGATAGAAGGGAATTTCTATTTTTTCCCTTATTTTTCCATCCCAGTTTTTAAGGATATTCAACAATTTTTCTAAATTGGTTTCTTCCTCATAATTCCTTAATATATTTTCAAGAAGTACTCTAATGGAAAAGGGCAATTTCCCAATTTCTATTCCAAACTTTTTTGATGCTTTTTTTAGTGAAAAGATGTGATATTTTTTTGAATTTATATTTATTTCCTTTAAAATTTCCTTT
>CBFGJR010000052.1:0-4303 GCA_965649145.1 Caldifarciminota bacterium
ATGAAGAAAAGGAGAAAGAAATAAGATATATATTTTTGAAAATGGTTGGAATTGATTTAAAAGAGGATTTTGATAATTCCAGAATTCCAAATATTGTTTCTGCTTTAAAAATAGTTGCTTATTATTTACTTGAAAAATATGGAGAAGAGGGCTTTTCAGGTCTTTCACTTATTGTTTCACAGATTCTTAAAATTTTATCTCCCTCCTTAAAAAGAAGGTTTCTCCAGGAATCAGAAAAACATAAGGAGATTGCCCAGTCAATAAGAAAAGTTCTCGAGGAGATGAAGGATGAAGAGCTTATTTCTCTCTTTTCAGGTATAGGAGAAGGAGATACGGATGTCCCAGATACAATTAAGGATATTCTTCAAAAAAGGAAAGTCTACACAAAGGGTGATATTTCCTATCAGGATAAAGAACTGGAAATGCTTGATAGGGTTGCAAGGGAAAAAAGGCTTGTTATAACAGGGGAAAAGAAATTAAAATTTATGGAAAAAGAACTTGAAGAAGGAATCGGGGCTTCTGAAATTGACCTTGTCATAGAGCCACTCTTAGAAAAACTAAATAAAGGTAATGAAAATGAAAGAAGCTCTGCTATCAATGCTATTACAGCTCTTGCAGTTTCTTTCATAAGGTCGGATAAGCTCGGACCACTTGAAAAATTAATAAATCTTATAAAATCAAAAATACATGAAGAGGAACATCCAGCTGTTATTTTTTCTTACATTGATGGTCTTGAAAAAATTGTTGAGATTGCAAGGATAAAGGGAAGAGATTTTATTGTTGAAGATATACAGAAAACTTTTAGAGATTTACTTGATTCTGAATCAAAGAAAAAAATGGCAATAAGAGCATTGGGGAAAATAGGTACTCAATTTGCTTTAAGAATGCTTCTAACTGCTCTTTGGGACGAGGATACAGAAATAGAAGTCAAAGAAGCTTTACTTTCATCAGGTAAGGAAGGATTTAGTGCACTTAAAGAAATATTCCCTGAAATTGAAAATATGGTTATTAGAAGAAGGATAGCAAAAATTCTGGCAGCTTTTCCACCAGATTACAGAAAGGAATTTTATGATGCACTTGAAGGAGAGAACTGGAAAACTCAAAGGGATATTGTATTTATACTTGGAGAAAGTAAAGATGAAGAGGGTTTGCCTCTTTTAGTAAAATTTTTAAAAACCGGTCAGGATATAATAAGGTTAGAAGCACTCAGGGCTTTATCAAAAATTAATAATCCCAAAGTGGAAGATGATATTATAGAGATTTATATTGAATATCCTGGAAAAGAGGTCAAAAGAGAATGTATAAGAACACTTTTAAAAATAGGAACCGAAAAAAGTATAGAAGTAATTTTAAAGTTCATTAAAGAGACCATTGAAAAAGAAGATTTAAATGAACTATTAGTTTCTTCTCTTAACTTTGTAATGAGATATTCACCAGAAAAGGTTTATCCTTTTATAGAAAAAATTCTATTTGAAAGAACATTTTTAAAAAAACCCAAATATCCTTCAGGAATAAGGACAGAACTGGTAAGAGTTTTATCAAAATACAAAACACAAAAAGTAAAAAGTTATTTAGAGGAACTTATTAAGGACCCTGATTCTTCTGTAAAACTTGCAGCGACTATGGGATTAAGGAGATTTGAAAGTGATAGAAACTGAAGGTAGAATTCAATGTAGAAGGTGTAAATCCTATGTTAGAGATATTTACAATTTTTGTACCTATTGTGGTTGGAAGATTAGAGATGTAAAAATTGTTGTTCCTGATGAATCAAAAGCTACAATTTCTCTTAGAAAAAAATATGTTATTTCTTTTTTTATAAGCTTAAAATGGAAAATAAAAATTAATGCTCTTTTAATTTCTAAGTTTCACTTTTTTTTAAGACAAATTGACGAACTTTGTGTTAGTTATGGTGGTTTTTTTGAAAAATTCAATCATTTTGAAGGAGGGCTTGTTATATTTGGCTATAATGAATTTGAAAGAGATCTTATTTTTAAAGTTCTGGATTTTTCTTTTAAAGTTGAAGAGTTAATTAAAAAGCAATTTTCCGATTTATGTGAATATGGTATAGGAATATGTTCTGGATGGTCATTCTTCGGAGAAATTGAAACAGGAAACAGGATGTCTGTGACAGCTCTTGGTGATTGCGTCAATACCTCTGCAAGACTCTCTACCCTTTTTAATAATAGAAAATATGTTTGTGTTGATATATACGAGTCTGCTATGAATTTTTATGAATTTGAGTATATGGGAAGCATCAAATTAAAAGGAAAATTTGATAAACTTGATGTGTATGCTTTAATTTCTGAAAGAAAGGAAATTGTCTATAAAAAATTTGAAGTTCCTTACATAGAAAGAAGTGATGTTAAGGAAAGATTGGAAGCAATTATAAGTGAATGGGAAAAGGGAGAAACTAAAAGTGTAATAATACAAGGTGAAGCTGGAATTGGAAAAACATTTCTTGCAGAGAACTATTTAAATAAATTAAAAGATAAAGGTTTTATTATAAAACTAAAGGGAAGCGAGATATATTCTAATGAGCCAATCTACCCTTTCAGGTTATTTATTGAAAATTCCTTAAATAAAGAGGAATTTAAATTTATAAAAAGATATCTTGAAACCTTTTTGAAAAGTATTTCTTATTTTTATGAGAGAATTGAAGAAAAACCTAATAGAGAAAAACTAAAATATCTTTTATTTGATCTTTTAAGACTCATATGTAATAAAAAAGGTAGACTAATTATTTTTTTTGATGATATAGACAGAACTGATCCTCTTACAATTGAATTTATAAACTTTATAAAATCAAAAATTGAAAAAACCTTAATTATTTTAACCGGGAGGGTCTCGCCTATAAATCTTGATCTTAAAAATATTTACAGAATAAATTTAAGACCCTTTGATTACGATGAAACGAAAGAATTAATTTTAAAGTACTTTCCAAATGTGAGTATAGATATAATTCTTGAAATTCATCCAAAAACTGGTGGTATTCCTCTATTTATTACTCAGTATTTGAAAAGTTTAAAAATAAGAAAAAAAGAGATAAAAGAAAAACCGGAACTTCCTCTTTCTTTAATAAGTTTTGTTCTGTCACCAATTCAGGAACTTACCCCTGGTGAAAGAGATTTACTCGAGATTTTGAGTTCCATTACTGAACTTGATCTTGATTCTCCACTCTCAAAATACTTTTCCCACAAAATAGAGAAAAACCTGGACAGACTTATTTTAAATGATATTTTAAGAATTGAAAATAATAGAATTGTATTTGTCAATCCACTTGTTAGAGAAGTAATATATGAATCATTACCTGATTTAATTAAAGAAAGAATCCACAAGGAAATTGTTGATGCTGTTGATGGTAGTTCCTGGGCTGAGGGAAACCCTTACTTTCTATTCATAAACTCTTTAAAAGCAAAAAAATATGATATTGCTTGGAAATATGGAATAAAAAGCCTTAAAAAACTTTTAAGAGAAGGTACGGGATTTATACCTAATTTTATTTTTGAAAAAATAGATGATGAAGTTTTAAAAAACTACAAAGTAAAACCTCTTGATATGGGTGATTACTTCTTCCTGAAAGGGGTTTATTCTTTTTTTGCCAAGGATTTTGAAAAATCCATACAACATTTTCATAAAGCATTACTGCTTACTGAAGAAAAAGATGAAAAATGGAATGAAATTAATCTTTATCTATCCAAATCATATATTGAAAGAGGAAATCTTGAATCTGCTAAAAAGTTTTTGAGGGATATAAAAATTAAAGATGAAATTACCTCAGCAAAAGTTAATATTGCATGGTCTTTTCTTTACTTGAAAGAAGGATTGTTTTTTGATTCCCTTATTTTTAT
Source organism: Caldifarciminota bacterium (assembly GCA_965649145.1). GTDB lineage: Bacteria > Hydrothermota > Hydrothermia > Hydrothermales > JAJRUZ01 > JBCNVI01. The sequence goes on from CBFGJR010000052.1 coordinate 3,849, forward strand.
GAGAAGAGCAAGTAACGAATTGAAAAAGAAAGGAATTCTTCTTTCTGAATTTAAATTGAAACTTTCTGATCTTTTATTCTGGACAGGAAATCTTGAAGATTCCTTAAATGCTATTCTTGATGCTGAAAAATCTTCTTATATGGAGATGAATTTTGAAAATCTTATTGAAGCTCTTAAAATAAAAACTTTCCTACAAATATTTTTTAAAAATGAGAATATATTTTATTCTGCTTTCAAAATCGGGCTTTCTTATTCTCAAAAATTTGAAAACCAGCCCTATATCTTTTATTTCAAAAATATTAAATCACTCTTTGAAGGAAATGGTGATATTTTGATAGATTTAAATATTTCATTCTTAAGGGACCCATATATATTTTTTTCAATCTTCCTTAATACAAAAAATGATTTCCTAAAAAAAATAGAAACAGAAGAGATAGAAGAAAATCCAAATTTCC
>CBFGJR010000053.1:0-4293 GCA_965649145.1 Caldifarciminota bacterium
GTCTGAATTGCCAAAATTTTTGCGCTTGTTGCATCCTCATATATTCTTACATCTCCTGCACTCTGGTCCCTTGGATATAAATAAGAGCCTGCATCAAGCCATTCACAATCACCAACACCTGCATCATCCTGAGGTACAAAGGCAGTTCCATTCCATTTTAATACCTGACCGACTGCTGGTGTACTTGATACCTGGATTGGCCAGCTATTTATATAGAGAAGCCCCTGAATCCTTGAATTACCAACAACATCAAGTTTATAAGAAGGTGTTGAAGTTCCTATTCCTACATTATAAAGAGGTAAAGGTGATACTGCTGTCCATAAATATGTTCCATTTTCATCCCATCCCCTTGCACCTTCTACCCACTGAATCTGTCCGCCTTCTTTTTTTACTTCATCAGGTGCATATAGCACCTTATATCCTCCTATTATTGCTCCTATAAGGAGCATTTTCATTATTTTTTCCTTCATTTTAACCTCCTATTTTAAAATTAAAATCTTCTTAGTCTTTTTAAATTTTCCTGCCTCCATCTTTATAAAATATTCACCAGGTGAAAGTAAATTACCTTTTTCATCGTCAAGTCCCCAGAAATGTCTATAAATGCCTCTTGGCTTTTCCTCATCCACTATTTTCTTAACAAGTCTCCCTCTTTTATCATAAGCATAAATCTTTACATATGAATCATTTGCAATTGAATAATATATTCTTGTGAACTCCTTTGCAGGGTTCGGCTCTATTTTCTCTAAATCATAAACTATCCTGATCATTTCCTTTTCCTTACCTTTTTCCCTTCCAGACCCTTCCTCATGCTCACCGAGCGGCTGATTTATATCAACACATAACCATAAATAGCCATTTACAGAAGAACTATCTTGTACATAAAACCTTCTTATCTGCTGACCTGAAACAGAATAAGAATTTGTCTTTGTACCTTTCCATTTTGTCTTCAAAATAGGATAAGAATTATTAAGAGTTGTCACTGCACTTAAAGTTACATATCCATCTGGATCAGGGCCACTTTGCGAAAAACCATTAAAGTATTCACTTGAAGGTAAATCACTTAGCATCTGTTCAAGTTGTGTTCCCTTTAATTTTATCTCAATTATATCACCTTCTGAATAACCAACAGAAATTTTTGCTCTTGCTTTTAATATCCACCATTCACCTGATTGATAGTAATAAAACCTAACAAATTTTGCAACAAGACCGGTTCCACCTGGAACAGGGTCAAACCCCTGAACCTGTATCCCTTTTAATTTTGTTCCGAATATTGAATTCGCAGGTGGTGCCTTTAAAATTGAAGGGATGATTATAAGTATTATTATAAGAAATTTTTTCATTTTACCTCCTTTTTTAATTTTATATATAAATTATAACAAAAAAAAAATTAAATGTCAAGTTTGAAGATTAAATTTTTAAGGCATTATAATTTTAAAATGGAAATAATTGAAGGTGTTAAAATTAAAAATTTAAAGGTTATTCCTGATGAAAGGGGAAGGCTTTTTGAAATTTTGAGAAGAGATGATGAAATGTTTAATGAATTTGGACAGGTTTATATAACAACTGCATATCCTGGTGTTATTAAGGCATGGCATATGCATGAAAATCAAAATGACAATATAGCATGTATTTATGGAATGATAAAACTTGTTTTATATGATGAGAGAAAAGAGAGTAAAACATACAAGGTGATAAATGAATTTTTTATAGGGGAACATAATCTATTACTCATACATATTCCAAAAAGGGTATGGCATGGATTTAAAAATATATGTGAAAAGGAGTGTATTGTTATAAATATCCCTGATAGGGTTTACAATTATAAGAATCCTGATGAAAAAAGAAGGGAATTTAATACAGATTTAATCCCCTATAACTGGGAAAGGAGAAACTACTGATGGAGAAAGTTTGTGTTTTAGGTGGTGCTGGATTTTTAGGGAGTAACTTTATTGATTTTTTAATTAATGAAAACTATAAAATAATATGTGTTGATAACCTTTGTTATTCAGGATTTCTATTCAATTTAAAACCTTATATTGAGAAAGGTAAGATAATTGCACTTGCAAAGGGAAGAGATTTTTTTGAAATTGATTTTAATATTTATAATTCAAATTTTATTTTTTATAAAAGTATTTCTTCAAACAAGATATTTTATGAAAAATTCAATGAAAAGACAAAAGGTTATGATTTAACTATTTTTGAAGATGAAAATGAATTCAAAATGGAAATTGATAATTTTTTAAAATCTGAGGAAAAATTTTTATTTGTTTTAGGTTCAATAACTGATGAAAAAGTTCTTGATAATCTTTTCCGGTACTCTGACTATGTTTTAAACTTTGCTGCCGAAACTCATGTTGATAAATCAATATTATCACAGGATGAATTCATATTTACAGATATAATTGGAACATATAAGATTTTAAAGGTTTTAAAAAAATATAAAAATGTTAAAAAATTTATACAGGTTTCAACTGATGAGGTTTATGGTCCAAAAAAGGAAGGGAGTTTTAAAGAAACTGATTCATTAAATCCAACAAGTCCTTATTCAGCAAGTAAGGCAGCAGGAGATTTGTTATGCCTTTCCTTTTATAGAACATTTAATCTGCCAGTTATAATTGTAAGACCGTCAAACAATTATGGACCAAAACAATATCCTGAAAAACTTGTGCCACTTTCAATAATAAAGATTTTGAGAAATGAAAAAGTTCCAATTTATGGAAATGGAAGACAGAAAAGGGAATGGATATATGCAGGTGATACTGCTTATGGAATATATACGGTTTTGAAAAAAGGAGAAATTGGAGAGATATATAATATTGGAAGTGGATTTGAAATAGAGAATATTGAACTTGTTAAAATCATAGGGAATTTTATGGGGAAAAATGAAAACTTTTATGAATTTGTAAAGGATAGACCTTCACATGATATAAGGTATTTTCTTGATTCAACTAAAATAAGAAAACTTGGATGGGAACCAAAAACAGATTTTTATGATGGAATTAAAAGGACAATTGAATTTTATAAAGAAAATAAAGATTTTTATTTCAAAATTTTTGAATCAGAGGAGTTCAAATCATTTTATAATTTATGGTATCAAAAAAGATAAGGGAAATCCTTTTCCTTATTTTAAGAATCTCTATTTCATTTTTTATACTTTTTTTTATATTTAAAAGAATTGATTTAAACTATTTTTTTGAAGGGATTAGAAAGATAAACTATTTTTATTTTTTTATCTCTTTTATATTCTACTGGATAACCCTTTATTTTTTATCGTTGAGATGGAAAATCTTACTTCTTCCATTTTTAAAGAAAAATCTTTCAACTTTTGAAATATTTAAAGTTTATATGCTTGGAATGTTAATTAATATAATAACACCTGCAACTGCAGGAGTTGATATTTCAAGGGGATTTATACTGTCAAGATATACTGAAAGTAAGGCAAAGGGTTTTGCATCAGTACTTGTTGATAGAATAACAGGAATGATTGGAATATTTTTAATTGCTTCTTTTTTTCTTATTTTTTTCTTTAAAGAAAATAAAAACATTTTTTTTATAATATTTATATTCCTTATACTATCAATAATCTCGCTTATTTTTTTCTATATCCCCTTTATTAAAAGATTTTTTGAAAGATTTAAAAAAAATAAAATTTTTGAAAAAATCTCACAGTTTTACAATGCAATGTATTCCTATAAGGATAAAACCTATTTTATTTTTTATTCACTTTTTCTTGCAATACCTGTTCAGATTTCCTTTTCCTTTACAGCATTTTTTATCTCAAGGGCATTCAATCTAAATGAAAGTATTTCCTTATTCTTATCCTTTGTTCCGATAATAAATGCATTAAATGTAATCCCCATAGGGATAAGCGGGTTTGGTATAAGGGAGGCATGTTTTTTAATATTTTTTAAAAAATATTTTCCTTATGAAAGAATAATCCTTTTATCAATCTTTTACTGGTTTGTATGTGCATTTGGAAATATTCCTGCTTTATACTATTTATTTAAAAATCCTTTAAAAGAGGAGGGAAAATGAAAAGAGTTTTAATAGTTCTTGGAGTTTTTTTATTTTTAATCTTTATTCTTTTTCTCATTCTTTATTTTATTATAAAATCATTCTTGCAGGAAGAAAGGATAAGGAAATTCTCTGAAGAAACTATAAAAAAAGCAACTGGATACAAAGCAAAAATTGAAAGGGTTTATCCTGAAATATCTTTCAAAGGGATTGGAATAAATTTAAGAAATTTAAAACTTTATGAAGGTAAAAGGGAGATTCTTTTTTCAAAAGAAATTT
>CBFGJR010000054.1:0-19535 GCA_965649145.1 Caldifarciminota bacterium
ACCTCTTCTCCCTCATCCTTATAAATTTTTATCACTCTCCCACCGTATTTGGGTGAAATTTCAATTTCTGTCCCTTCAACTCTTCCAATTGAATAATTGATTTTACCTTTTGGAAATAAAAAATACCCGATTGTTCCTGCTATAATTAAGGAAATTAAAATGAGATATTTTTTTCTCATTCCGCCCTCCTTTTAATTTAAAGAGTTTTATTTTTTATTTATCTATTTCACTTTAAAAGGTTCATAATAAATATATCCATTATTTATTAATGAGTTCAAAGGAGATTTAAAGGTTATTTCTGAAGGATAAAGAGTTTTAAAGAACTTTTTTTCAGGATAGATTAAAATTCTTACATCACCTTTTATTTTTGCAAGTTCTTTTGCTTTTTCAATTGCTTCAAAAATTCCGCCTATTTCATCAACAATTTTAATATCTTTTGCATCAAATCCAGACCATATCCTTCCCCTTCCAATGGAATCCACATAGGATTCACTTAAATTTCTTGAACTTGAAACCCTTTTTAAAAAATTATTATATCCCCATTTAAGTTCTTTTCTTAATTTCTGAAGTTCTTCCTCCTCCCAGGGTCTCAAAAAGGAAAAGGCATCTGAGTGTCTGAGAGTTTTTACCCTGCTACTTGTTATTCCAATTTTTTCAAACATATCACCAAAAACAAGTTTTCCACCAAGAATTCCTATTGAACCTGTTAGTGTGGTATAATCAGCGAAAATATAGTTAGCAGGACAGGAAATATAATACCCACCTGATGCTGCAACTTTTCCCATTGAAACAACTATAGGTTTTTTACTTTTTACTCTTTTAATGGCATTCCATATTATTTCAGAGGCAAGTGCTGAACCCCCACCTGAATTTACTCTTATAACAAGAGCTTTAATGCTTTTATCCTTTTCTATTTTAGAAAGAATATCCTGAACAGTTTTTGAACCGAGCATTTTACCCCCGATTAAGGGAAGGGGGTTTTTGCCGCTTTCACCTTCTACAATTGCTCCTTCAAGAATTAAAAGGGCGATTTTGGGTCTTGTATCAACAAATTCTCTCTTTAAAAATTTTTCTTCACTTAAAGTTTTTTCAGATACTTTTTTTATTTTCTTTTTATTAAACCATTTTTTGATAATATCATCCAGTTCATTTTCAAAGGCAATTGTATCAATAAGAGAATACTTGAGGGCATCCTCTGAGTTAAAATAGGCTTCATTTTCCATAAGTTTTAATAAAGTATCTTCTTTAATGTTTCTTGATTCGCTTATTTCCTTTATTTCTTTTTCAAGTATCCTTTTTATAAAAAGAAAGCTCTGTGAACTATCTTCTCTACTTATGCTTTCTCTTGTGAAAGGTTCTGCTGCTGATTTATACTCTGCTATTCTTTCAATCTGTGCTTTAATCCCTATTTTTTCAAAAAATTTTTTTAAGTAAATTTTTTCAACATATGGACCTAAAAGTTGAATTGAGCCCTCATTTGGAATAACAATTTTATCACAGGCACTTGCAATGTAATAGTTTCTTTCATTTAAATTTTCTCCATAAGCAACTGTACTTTTCTTTTCTGAAATTTTTTTAATCAATTTTCTTAATTCCTCAGCTTGTGCCGGTGAAAAATAAGGATTTTCAAAATGTATGATGACTCCCTCAATTTCCTTATCCTCATAAACCCTTTCAAAAGTTTTTAGGAGGTCATAAAAGGATGGTTTTAATTTTAATCTTAAAAATCCTATTTCTTCCCTTTCTTCGGAATATTCATCTTTTAATCTTATATCAAGCCATCTGTTTTTATAAGTGAAAAATTTGGGATAAAATTCCTTTGAAGATAAAAATGTATAATTCCTTATTTCATCTTCCTTATCCATTGAATAGGATAGTATTCCCCGACCGAAAGATAGTTCTAAACCAAAAAAGTATCTTGTGTCCTCTTTATAAAATCTTGATGATGTTTCTATTTTAGAGTTAAAAATGAAACCAGATAAAGGTTCAAGAGAAAAAGTAAAAAAGTAAGAATCAATGCTATCACCCTTTATTTTAATATCTGTCGCAAAAGTTATTCTATACATCAGGGGTTTTATGGCAAGTCCCATTGTATATTCATTCCCGGTTTTAAAAAAATCACCTTTGGCTCCAAAGGATAGGAAGGAAAAAGGTCTTGCCATTAGTCCGAGAGTATAGTATTTTTCAATATCTCCAAAGGTATAAGAAAAACCAAAAGAGAATTTTTCACCAAGAGGTATTCCGCTTCCCAGTCTATATATTTTACTTTTATCTTGTAAAATCAAGGAAAAACCTAAATTTTCTGCACTCATTGCAAAGGTGTGGTTAAACTTTTCCTTTTCAAGAAAGGAGAATCTTTCTTCTCTTAAGTTATAGAAAAATTCTGACCCTCTTTCAAAGGAAAGTCCTGCTGGGTTATTTAAAATTGACTTACTTCTTGTGGAAAGAGAAGGGGAGTAGTAGTAAAAAAAGTATGAGAATATTAAAAAATTAATCATGATAATTTTTTTCTTTTTTTATAAAGGAATTGAACCATTTTTAAAAATTTTATTAAAATCATATTATGAATGATAAAATAAAAGGAGAAATATGTGCAATTGTTACACCTTTTAAAAAGGGTGAAATTGACTTTGATTCTTTCGGGAAATTAATTGATTTACATATTGAAAGAAAAACGGATGGACTGGTTATTCTTGGAACAACCGGTGAATCCCCAACAGTGGAAAAGGAAGAAAGGAAAGAAATTTTAAGTTTTGTGAAGAAAAAAATCAAAGATAAAATGTTAATAATAGCAGGTGTTGGAACAAATGATGGAAAAAAGACACTTTCATATGCTGAAATGGCTCTTGATATGGGTATTGAGCGCCATCTTGTTGTGATTCCCTATTATAATAAGCCGACACAGAGTAATCTTGTTGATTACTTTGTTTTTCTTGCAAAAAATACAGGGGCAAAGATAATAATTTACAATGTTCCAGGGAGGGCAGGAGTAAATATTTTACCTGAAACTATTTTAAAAATTTATGAGAAAGTTCCGGAGAATATTGTTGGTATTAAGGAGGCATCTAAGAATCTTGACCAGATGATTGATTTAGTTAGTTTATTTAAGGGTAAAATTTCCCTTTTATCAGGGGATGATTCCTGGACTTTTCCTCTTTTATCCCTTGGTTATGATGGAGTAATTTCTGTTTATTCAAATGTAAATCCTGGTTATTTAAAAAAAATGATTGAACTTTTTGAAAGGGGAGATATAGAGGGTGCAAGGAAGATGCATTATGATGCCATACCTTTGATGAATGCTTTATTTATTGAAACAAACCCTTTACCTTGTAAAACTCTTCTTTCTTATCTTGGGTGGATTGAAGAGGAATTTAGATTACCCCTTGGAAAGATGAAAGAGGAGAATAAAAGGAAATTGATTGAAATTGCAGAAAATTATGATTTACCGAAAGCAGGGTAAAGGTGGTTATCCCGAAAATTCTTTTATATTTTTATAAGGTTTTGGAACACGAGGAGTAATTTGTTTGAAACCAACAAATTATTAAAAAATTTTCTTTATAATCATCAAAGCTTTCAATCCCAAACTCTTTAAATTTTACCTTGTTTTTTTCATATTCCATTGTAGTTTAATTATATCTTCTTTTAAATACACAGCTCGCCTTTTATTAAAAAATATATGACGGGTTGAAATAAATTATTAAAATAAAAAAGATTAGGTAGCAAAAATATATTATGAAAAATGGTGTTTCCTCAAAGTTTTTTTTAAAGGAGAAAATTATACATAGAGTTCCTGAGATTATGGAAAGGAGAAAAAATATAAGTTTAAAGAGAATTAAGGCAACTAAGATATAGGTTATTAAAAGGGATATACCAGCAAAAATTGGGGCTCTTTTTTCTCCAACTATTACAGCAAGAGTTTTTATACCCTGAATTTTATCTCCGTTAAGGTCAAGTACATCCCTGAAATTCATTGCAAAGGGAAAGGCAAATAAAAATATAAGATAAAGTTTTAGTGGAAAATTTTTTATAAATTGAGAACCTTCTATAACTGAAAAACCTGAAAGTATTGAGAATAATGCAGCAAGGGATAGAAGGAAAATTGAAATTGGATAAAATCTTTTAAATCTAAAGGGAGGAAAGGTATAAATTATCTGAATGATATGAAGTATCAAGAGGTTTAAAAAAAAGTAAATGTTTAAAAGAAGGGAGAAAAAGAGGGATAAAAGTAAAAATAAAATTCCAAATTTAAGATAATTTCTTTTATCAATTATTCCTGCTGTGAGGGGTGTTATTTTACAGTTAATTCTGTCACCTTCAAAGTCTTCTATGTCGTTGAATACAAGCGAGGAGTAAAAAGCAATAAGTATTGTGGTTATGGCAAAAATAAATTTAAAAAAATTGATTTCAAAAGGGGATATATTTTCCTTTATGAGAGCAAGTATAAATCCGCCACCTGTTAAAAGGGAATAATGAATCTGTAAATTTATCCTTTGTTTGTTGAAATAAAGGGAAATTATTTTAAAGAAAATTTTCATATCTCAAGAAAATATTTAGCACTTTCAATACTCCTCTCGTCAATTCTTTTAAGTCCTATTTCCCTTGCATACTCCACTACCTCAAAAAATTCCCTTAATTTAGGTCTCCTTGAAATTTCCTTATAATCTTTTGCCTTATATTCAGGTCTATACTGAGCCATTATATTTATAAAGGTATTTTCTGAAATTTCCTCTTTAATCCATTTGAGTATTTTTTTACTTTCCTCAATTAAATTGGGCATAACAAGATGTCTTAAAAGAATTCCTCTTTTTGCAAGCCCATTTTCATCAATAATTAAATCTCCAACCTGCCTTCTCATTTCCTTTATAGACCTTTTTGCAACTTCTGGATAATCGGGTGCAAGGGAGTATTTCCTTGAACTTTCTTTTTCCCAGAATTTAAAATCAGGCATATAAATATCAACAATCCCATCCATTATTTCAAGAGATTCCTCTGAGTCATAGGAACTTGTGTTGTAAACAATGGGAAGTCTAAGTCCCATCTCAATGGCATAGGGGATAGCCTCCATAATCTGGGGAACAACATGTTCTGGTGTAACAAAGTTTATATTGTGGCACCCCCTTTCCTGAAGATAAATCATAATTCTTGCCAGTTCCCTTGGTTTAGCTTCATAGCCTGAAATGTTCTGTGAAATATCCCAGTTTTGACAAAAAACGCATTTTAAATTACAACCAGAAAAAAATATAGTGCCTGAACCGTTCCATCCTCTTAAAACATCTTCTTCTCCCATATGGGCAAAAAAGGATGAAACTACACTATATCTTCCGATTTTACACACCCCCTTTTCATTTGAAATTCTTTTTACTTTGCAATTCCTTGGACATACCTTACAGGGTTTGTCAAGTAAACTTAAAGCCCTTTCAACTTTCTCCTTAATTTTCCCTTCCTCATAAGTTTTTAAATAGACGGGAGTGAAAGTTTTTGAATCTATCATGCTATATTTTAAATTTTTGATTTTGTAAACTTAAAATAGATTATGAAATTTTCAATAATTGAAAGAATATTATTTTTAATTTTTTTAGCAGGTTCAATTTTACTTTTTCTTAAAACTGCTTTATTCAGATACAGGATAATTCTTAAAGGTGAAAAGAAGCCGAAGATAAATTTCAAAAGGGGATTAAAAAGGGTTTTAACCTTGGTTTTTACACAATATGTTCTCATAAAGCAGAGACCTCTACCTGGAATTTTTCATGCTTTTATTTTCTGGGGTTTCTTTATTTTTTTACTTTCAACCATTGATATGATACTTGTTATTTTTGGTTTACCCTCATTACTTGAAATTAAATTCTTTTCCTTTTACCGTTTTTTCCTTGACTTCTTTGCCCTTTCTGTTATTATCGGGGTTCTTGGTTTTTTTATAAGGAGATTTCTTTTTAAACCAGAGGGAATAACAAAGCCAAAATTTGAAAATGAAGTTCTTCTTTATGGTAAGGCAAGAAGGGGAGCGCAGCTTGAATCTTTTATAATTTTGCTTTTAATTTTCACCTTGATGCTAACTTATATTTTTGAAAGTGCAACAGGTATAAAGATTGGAGAGAGGGTTTCTAATGGGAAATGGTTCTCCTTAATCTTTATAAATTTTGTTCCTGAAAGTATCTTTTTCTGGAAATTTAATTACTTTTTACATCTTGTGCTTGTATTTCTATTTTTAAACTTAATTCCCCTTTCAAAACATTTTCATATTATTAATGGAATAATAAATGTTTTTCTCTATGATTTAAATTCCTATGCTTACATTGAAAAAGTTAATTTTGAAAGGGAGGATGTTTCTTTTGGTTATTTAAGACCTGAGGATACAACTTTTAAAGAGAGGTTTGATGCCTTTTCCTGTATAGAATGTGGAAGGTGTCAGGATTTGTGTCCTGCCTATGCTTCTGGTTCTTCCCTTTCTCCAAAATACCTTGTTGTGAATACAAGGGAATTGCTACTTGAAAAAGGAGAGAAGATTGTAAAAGAAGAAGATACGGGTATTAAGTTAAAGGGTAATGTTATTTCAGAAGAGGCACTGTGGGCATGCACAACCTGTGGCGCATGTATGGAAGCCTGTCCCCTTGATATAAAGCATATTCCCTATATATTAAACTTAAGAAGGGGTGAGGTTCTTTCAGAAAGTAAGTTTCCCGAAGAACTTTCCTTTTTCTTTAAGAATATGGAGCAGAAACAGAATCCATGGGGATTGTGGAGTGATGAAAGAATAAGATGGATGGAAGGGTTAAATGTTCCTCTTGCAAGAGAAAAAAAGAGTTTTGAGTATCTTTATTTTGTGGGGTGTGCTTCTTCCTTTGATAAAAGGCTTAATAATATTGCAGGAAGTATAGTTAGAATTTTGAATCATCTTGAAGTGGATTATGCATGTTTGGGGGATGAGGAAATCTGTAACGGTGACCCTGCAAGGAGGATAGGTAATGAGTATTTATTTCAGATGATGGTTGAGGCAAATATTGAAATATTAAAAAAATATAATTTTAATAAAATTCTTGTTCACTGTCCTCATTGTTTAAATGTTTTTAAAAATGAATATCCTGATTTTGGATTTAAAAAGGAAGTTATTCATATATCGGAATTTTTAATTCCTTTTATTAAAAAGGGAAAATTAAAGTTAAAGGGTGATAAAAAAAATTATACTTTTCATGACCCTTGCTATCTTGGAAGACACAATGGAATTTTTGATGAGCCAAGGGAAATAATAGGAACTTTTGGCAGATTGAGGGAACTCAAAAATAGTAGAGAATTTTCCTTTTGCTGTGGTGCTGGTGGGGGAAGGATGTGGATGGAGACAAAAAAAGGAAAGAAGGTGAATCAGGTAAGAATGAGGGAGATAAAGGATTTTGGAGTAAAAAATGTTTTAGTTTCCTGTCCCTTCTGTTTAAGAATGCTTGAGGATGGAAAGATGGAGACAGATGCTGAGGAATTTGAAATTATGGATATAACTGAGATAATTGCCCTTAATCTTGAATAAATAATTTAAAATTGAAAAGGGATTTTAAAGAAACTTAAAATTGAGTTTATGGAAATTTCCTTGAAAGAACTTTTAACTGAAAAGGCTTTAAGTGTGAGGAGAAAGATAATTAAGATGCTTTATAAAGCTGGGAGTGGTCATCCTGGTGGTTCTTTATCTATTGTGGATATCCTTGTAACACTTTACTTTGGTGATATATTGAGATACAGGGAGGAAGACCCTTTATGGCCTCTTAGAGATAGACTTATTCTTTCAAAAGGTCACGGTGTCCCAGCTCTTTACAGCGTATGGTCAGAAATTGGTTGGATTCCAGAACATATGTTATGGACTTTAAGGAAAATTAACTCCCCCCTTCAGGGTCATCCTGATAGGAGGAAACTTCCTATTCTTGAAATATCATCTGGTTCTCTTGGTCAGGGTTTGTCTGTTGGAATAGGTATGGCATTAGCAGGGAAGATGGATAATAAGGATTACAGGGTTTATGTTATAATGGGTGATGGTGAAATGGAGGAAGGTCAGGTATGGGAGGGTGCTATGTTTGCAGGTTTTCATAAGTTATCCAATTTAACTGTTATTGTGGATTATAACAAATTTCAACTGGATGGTCCAATTAAAAAGATTCTTGATATAGAGCCTTTGAAAGATAAGTGGGAAAGTTTTGGATGGTTTGTTTCAGAAGTTGATGGACACTCAACTACGGAGTTAATTTCTACTTTTTTAGAGATAAAGAACAATAATTTTAGAAGACCACAGTGTGTTATAGCCCACACTGTTAAAGGGAAAGGTGTTTCTTTTATGGAGAATAATAATGAGTTTCATGGGAGGGCACCCACGAGGGAGGAAACTATAAAGGCTTTGATGGAACTTGGGGAGGAAAATCCTGAAATTTAAATGAGAGAGTTTAATCTTGGAAAACCAACAAGAGCAGCCTACGGAGAGGCACTTTTAAAATTAGGTGAAGAAATTAAAGAGATAGTTGTCCTTGATGCTGACCTTTCAAAATCAACTCATACCTATATTTTTGCTGAAAAATTTCCCGATAGATTTTACAATTTTGGGATTGCTGAGGCAAATATGGTAGGAGCAGCAGCAGGGCTTGCAAGGTGCGGGAAAATTCCCTTCTGTTCCTCCTTTGCCTGTTTTATGGTTAATAAAGCTTATGAGCAGATAAAGATTTCAGTTGCAGGAAGTAATTTGAGTGTTAAGTTTGTTTCTTCCCATGGTGGAATTTCAGTGGGGGAGGATGGATTTACACAGCAGAGTATTGAGGATATAGCCCTTATGTGTACCTTTCCAAATTTTACCGTAATTGCTCCCTGTGATGAAATTTATACCAGATGGGTTATAGGAGAGGTGGCTAAAAGGGAAGGTCCTTTTTATGTGAGAACTCAGAGACCTAAGGCTCCGATAATTTATGAAAGTACCAATAATTTTGATTGGGGTAAATATATAAAACTGGAAGATGGTGAAGATGTTGCTATTTTTAGTTATGGTTTGACAGTTTCAGAGTGTTTAAAGGCACATGATTTATTAAAAGAAAAGGGTATAAAGGCTTCTGTTTTTGATGCTCCCTTTATAAAACCTCTTGATGAGGAAACCCTTTTAAAAGTGGCAAAGGAGGTGGGTAAAATAGTTGTTGTGGAGGAGCATTTAAAGGATGGGGGTCTTGGTTCAAGAATTGCGAGTTTTTTATCGGAAAATTATCCTGTTCCAGTAAAAATAATAGCAATAGAGGATACCTATGGGGAATCAGGTAAGCCTGAGGAGTTGTTTGATAAATTTGGTATTTCTTATAAGAAGATTTTTGAGAAGGTTATTAATTTTCTAAAAGGATAAATATTCTTTTGCCTCTTCTAATCCCTTTATAATTTTTATTTTCAAGCCTTTTGCAAATTCTTCTACCCCTTTCCTTGAAAATATTGCAACAATGATTTTTTCATCTACCTTTACTTTCTCCTCTTTTTCATAAAATCTTACCGTTTTTTCAAAACCTTCAAGGTCGTCAAGACTTAAAGAGGATTTTACTTCTATTGCTATTTTTTTGTCATCTCTTATAAGAATGTCAATTTCAGCCGAACGGGGAAAAATAAAGAATTCAGCATTCTTATCAAATTTTTTCCATTTTATAACCTTATATCCAATTTCTGAAAGGACTTCCTCAAATCCTTTTCTAAATGCTTCTTCTGCTCCAATTCCCCATCTTGAACCAATTGCAGAAATAGTATCTCTTAAAATCTTAAAACCATTTTCCATTCTTTTACCCATTTCTTCAAATCTTTTATTTATTTCTTCAAATCTTCTGTTTATCTCCTCAAATCTTTTATTATTTTCTTCTCTTTGGTTTCTTAATTCAAGGAGGATTTCCTTAATTTCCTCTTTTGTAACTGCTTTTTTTTCAATTATTTCTTCTATTTTTATTCTCAATGAAGGGTGTTTTGTAATAAGTTCTGGTAATTTTTCCTTAATTATTTTTATAATTTCTTTTTCTGAGAGCATTTTTTTCATAATTTTATTTTAAAGGAAAATAAATAAAAATTCAAAGGTTTCTTTTATTTGCGATTTATATCTTTAATACTTTATTATATAATTACAGGGGCCGTAGCTCAGTTGGGAGAGCGGCAGGCTGGCAGTCTGCAGGTCGTGGGTTCAAATCCCACCGGCTCCACTTTTTAAAAATGAAAAAATTTATGAAAATTTTAATATTTATCTTATCTATATTTTGTTCAACACAGGAAAGGGTTAAAGGTCAAAATATAAGTGAGGAAGATAAAGTAAAAGCAAGACATCTTTATATCAGGGCAAGTGCATACCTTAATCAGGAAAGATATAATGAGGCTCTTCCCTTACTTAACGATGCCAAAGCACTTGACCCTTATTTTGTTGAAGCTTATATAGCTCTTGGTAATGCTTATCTTTCTTTAAAAGATACTCAGAAAGCAAAAGAGAATTTTCTTGAAGTAATAAAAATTTTCCCCGGTGATAAAAGAGGTTACCAGGGCCTTGGTTTTCTTTATGGTGTTTATTTAAGGAATTATGAAAAAGGTATATATTTTTATAAAAAGTGCTATGAAATTGATAAAACTGATTTAAATACTCTTCTTATAATTTCTCGTTTGTTTGAAAAAATAAACAAGGACAGTGCTGAATTTTATTATAGAAAAATATTAACTCTTAATCCCGACCATTCTGAAGCACTTAAAAAATATTTAAATTTTTTAGTGGAGGAGAAAAGATTTGATGAAGCGCTTACATATGCGAATAGAGCCATAGAAAAATTATCAAATGATGAAACAGTTATGGAGAGTGCTTTTAAAGTTTATATCCAGATGGGGGAAGCAAGAAAGGCAATTGAAATTGCAAATGAATTAATTAAGAAAAATCCCACGGATTATATTTATTACCTTATGAGGGGAACAGCTTACGCATCAATAAATGATTATAAAAGTGCCTTATCCGATTACAATAAGGCTGAAAGCTTGAATCCAAGAAGTGTTGGTGTTTATGTAAGGAAAGCATTCCTTTATAGTGATTTAAAAGATTATAATAGGTCTTTAATAGAGGGCAGAAAAGCCCTTGATTTACAGCCAAAGTCCGAAGAAGTGCTTTCTGCCATATATTTTGTTATAGCAGAAGGATATAAAGGACTTGCTTTAAATTCAGAGGAGAAGAAGAACTGGGATCAGGCTCTTGACCTCTGGGAAAAAGCGAAAACATGGTACTCAAAAATTTACTCACTGGGAGACACACCTTACAGGGATTATTCTTTAAAAATGGTTGATTATACCACTAAAAAATGGGAAAAAGTGAAAAGGATTAAACTGGGTATTGATGAGGGATGAAAAGGGGTGATATTTTAAGGTCAATTTTAATTATAATTCTTATTTTAGTTATTATAATCTATGGGGGCTACCAGCCTTTTCTTTCATTTATGGGATATTTATCCTTAAAAGAAAAATTCGGTGAAATTGCAAAATTTTCAAGGATGCATAAAGATGTAGAAGAAGTGAAAAACAGGGTTCTTGAAGAACTTTCTCAAAGCAGATTTTATTTTAATCCCGAGGATGTTGGAGTTTATTATGAAGGCGAAAATATTGTTATAATTGCAAAATTTTCTGATACTTTAAAGTGGATTGGAAATTATATAGTAAAACCTCTAAATTATAAAGTGGAGGTGAAACGCCTTCCCGTTAGTATCAACTAAATCAAAAAAATTATTAAGCGGAAAGGTTCTTGTTCTCAATCAGAATTATGAACCTCTTTCCCTCTGTTCTGTTAAAAGAGCAATTGTACTTATACTGTTAAAAAAAGCAGAATGTGTTGTAAGCAAAAATAACAAGAAATTAAGATCCCAGTATATTGAAATAAATGTTCCTTCAGTGATCAGGATAAGAAGGTATGTTAATTACAAACCTTACAATGTGCCTATTAATAAAAGAAACATCATGAGAAGAGATAAGTATACCTGTCAGTATTGTGGTAAAAAAGGAAACGATATGACGATTGACCATGTTATACCAAAAGATAGGGGTGGAAAGGAGACATGGCAGAATCTTGTTACCTGTTGTAAAGAATGTAATTTAAAAAAGGGAAACAGAACTCCAAAAGAGGCGGGAATGAGATTGATAAAAAAACCAAAAAAACCCACTTACTTTCATATTCTTTTTTCAGAAGAAGAAATACCTGATGAAAATTGGAAGCCCTATTTATTTCTTTAATTTTTATAATATTACCTATAAGGCAAATAGAAATAAAGGGACTTACACCTGGACTTGAAAAAAAATCTAAGGAAATCTTAGAGAAATTTGAAAATTTAGAGGCAAGTAAAGAAAATCTTGATAAACTTACAGAGGAACTTTCTTTGTTTCTTTTAAAGGAAGGTTATCCAAATGCAAGGGTAAGATTTACTGGTTTTGAAGAATACAAAGGGGGTATAAAAATTTTTATAAATATTTCAGAAATGAATTATTTTATTGTTGATGATATAATCTTTGATAAAAAAATAAAAACAAAGAAGAAGGTTTTTTTGCGTTTTTTTGATTTAATAAATAAGCCTTTCACAATACAGGATTTTGAAAAAGGTAGAGAGAAATTAAAGAGGTTTAATTTTATAAATATAAATGGCTTTGAATTAAGGAAATCTGGCGGATTGAGTTATCTTTACCTTGATATATATGAAAAACCTTCAAACAGTTTTGAAAGTTTTGCTCTTTATGATAATAAGAGAAAAACTTTTGCAGGTAAAATTGAGATAGATTTAAATAACATATTTGGCGATTTAAGGAGTTTTTTCTTAAAATGGGAAAGATATACTGAAATCAAAACTAATTTTGAAGCAAGTTACACCGAGCCTTTCATTAAAAATTTTGATATTTCTATTTCTCCACATTACAGTTTATTTCAGAGAGAATCTTTATATATTAAAGAAAATCTGGGTTTAAAAATAAGTTATTTTTTTGAAAGAGCTCAGTTCTCTCTTATATATAACTATTTTGAGGAAATCCCCTTTCTAAAAACTTCCCGATTTATTAACTCAAGTGGGTCGGAGATTGTTATTGGAGAAAAAAGTTTTTTACCTACACAAACATTTTTTTTCTCATTACAGGGTTTTCTTTTAAAGGGGAAAGAGATCTCCCACAAGGCAATATCAGATTTAATGTTTATGAAAAATTTAATAAAATATTTTTATTCTTCCTTTGAAATTTATTCAGGTTTTTTAAATTTAAAAGACACTGTTATCTCAGAATATTTCTATTTAGGAGGCACAAAATACCCGAGGGGGTTCGGGGAGGAGGAATTTGTTGCTGGTTTGTTTTTTACTTTAATTTTAGAGGAATATATAAAATTTAAAAATTTTTCCATATTTATATTTTATGATCACTCAAATATGAAGTTAATTTCTGAAGAATATTTAAAAAAAATTGGCTATGGATTAGGATTTTCGGGATTGGGGTCAAACACTTATTTTAAAATTTCTTTTGCTTTTCCCTATAAGGAGAACTTACAATCAGCAAAGGTTCATTTTTTGATAAAAAATTATTTTTAACCCAGTATCTCTTTTATTTTGGATAAAGTTTTTTTTGATTCAATTCTTGCTAATCCAAGGTTTTGAATTGTGCCTGAGAGGATAAGCATAAAATAGACTTCATTATTAACAGGCCTTACAAGGACTGTATATTTTTGGGTTGTAAATAATATTTCATTCAATTTTCCACCTTCAATACTATCTGCGGCTCTTGAAACAACACCTATTATATTGGCAATTTCAGCATCAGCAACTGCCGGGTCAAACTGAGCTTCCTTGATATGCTGGGATAGGGCTATTCCATCACTTCCAACACAGGATGCATAAATTGCTCCTTCAACTCTTAAAACGATTTCTTCAAGGATTTGTCCTAAGTTCATTTTTAAAAAAAATTTTTGTTAGGATTTGAACCTTTAAATATTTTAATGTTAATTTTTTATTTTAACAAATGAAAGATTTAAAATAAAATTTTATTCTTAAAAAATACTTGACTTTAATTCCTTATTCCTTTATAATTAAAAAAGGAAGTTCAGGGAGGTGAAATTTATGAATAAAATATATAAATTTCTTTTTTATATTTTCTTATACAGCTCCCTTTTTGGTTTTGTATGGCAGATTCAGGTTGTGGATACAGCGGGTAATGTGGGAAAGTACTCTTCTATTGCTATTGATAATTTAAATAGATACTATATTTCCTATTACGATTCCACGAATGGTGACCTTAAATTTGCCTATTTTGATGGTTCAAACTGGAACATAGAAGTTGTTGATGGACTTTTAAGTGATGTGGGTAAATGGACTTCAATTTCCCTTGATTTAAATAATAGACCCCATATTTCCTATTATGATGTTACAAATGGAAACTTAAAGTATGCATATTTTAATGGTACTTCCTGGCAAATAGAAACCGTAGATGGATTTACTTCAGATGTTGGTCAGTACTCTTCTATTTATGTGGACCAGAATGGGGTTCCCCATATAAGTTATTTTGATGCCACAAATACCTCTCTTAAATATGCCTATAAATCTTCTTCTATATGGATTACAGATACAGTGGATAATTCAGCTGATGTTGGAAGATACACTTCAATTTCTGTTGATAATACAGGAACTGTTCATATAAGTTATCATGACCTAACAAATAATGCCTTGAAATATGCAAAGGGTAAATATGGAAGTTGGACCCTAAGCTCTGTGTTAAATAACCGATTTGGTCATTTTACCTCTATTTCCCTTGATGGAAATAATTATCCTTTTATTTCCCATAGAAAATATGGGGGTGGTGGAAATGAAGGTCTAATTTTGAGTTTTTGGGACGGGACTCAATGGCAAAGAAGGAATATTGATTTACCATCAAATAATTCTCTTAATGGACAATGGACATCAATAGAATATGATAAAAAAAATAACAATGTATGGATAAGTTATTACAACGGGGATTCAAAAGATCTTAAACTTGCTTATTCCCAAGACCCCAATTATAACACCTTTTTTGTAATTTCAGTTGACACAGTTTCTGATGTTGGAATATCTTCTTCTCTTGCTCTTACAACTTATGGAACCCCTGTTATAAGTTATTATTTTGCTAAAGGTGATCTTAAAATTGCTGAATACAAAGATGTGGACCCACCCGGTCCACCCTTGAATTTGTCAGCAAATGGAAGTAATCCTTCACCCTGGAACAATACAGGAATTTTTGAGTTAATCTGGACAAACCCACAAGATGAAACAGGAATAAGAAGAGCACTTTATAAACTTTATTCTCCTCCGACTTCAAATTTTGATACCACAGGGACCTTAAGACCAAATTCTCCTGATACTGTTATAATAAGTGCAGAGGGAATTATCCCTTTGTATTTATGGTTACAGGATAATGCAGGTAATCTTAATTATAACAATCGTTCAACAGTTTATTTAAGATACGATATCTCAAAACCAGCAGGTTCCAGGATAAAGATAACTAAAAAATATTCAAATAGCAACACTTACAATATAGTCTGGACTAAGGGGAGTGATTCGGGAAATCCTCCATCCGGTATCAGGGGTTACAATGTTTATTATAAGGATGGAAATAACCCATGGACCTTATGGCTCAGCAACCATCCTGATACAGAGGAGATTTTTGCTGGACTTGATAATCACATATACTTTTTTGAGGCTGTTTCAATAGATAGTGCTGGTAATGAAGAAGTAAGTTCAGGTGTTCCAGAGGACACCCTTATTTTTGATTTAACCGCCCCTTCAGCTCCTCAAAATCTTTATGCAAATGGGAGTTCCCCTTCCCCATGGACGAATAGTCCTCAATTTATTATAACCTGGACAGAACCGAATGATTTTTCAGGAATAAGTAAAAGGCTTTACAAGCTTTTCGCTCCACCAAATTCTTCTTTTGATACAACAGGGACATTTCATAAAAGTCCTGACACTATTAGTGTTATTTCAGAAGGTATAATTGATCTTTATCTTTGGTTTCAGGATTCTGCGTTAAATGTAAATCATAATAACAAGGGGAGTGTTAAATTGAGGTATGATAAAACAGGACCGGTGAATGCTACTGTTAAAATTCCTGAGAAATCCACAAATCAAATTAGCTATACAGTTTCCTGGTCAAGGGGTTCGGATAATCTTTCAGGGATAAAGTTTTATGAACTTTACTATAAGGTGAAGGGTGGAATTTTTAGTTTATATCAATCAAATATTCCTGATACTTTTACAATTTTTAACTTCACCTTAACTGATACCTTTTATTATTTTGAAGTTGTATCAGTGGATAGTGCCGGGAATAAGGAAGTTTTAGCGGGTATTGCTGAGGATTCAATTTTTGTTGATTTTAAGGCTCCTTCTTCACCTTCAAATCTTTTAGCAAATGGTTCTAATCCTTCCCCCTGGTCAAATACAGGTCAATTTATATTAACATGGACTGAGCCCTATGATATATCTGGTATAAAGGACAGGTTTTATAAATTAAATTCTCCTCCGCAGAGTTCTTATGATACAACTGGTAGTTTTCATAAAAGTCCTGATACTTTGAATTTAACTGTTGCTGGGATAGTTCCTTTATATCTATTTTTAAGAGATTCTTTTGATAATGTTAATCATAATAATTATGCTTCAATCAATTTAAGATATGACCCAATTCCGCCACAGGGTGCAAATGCTCAAACTCCCCTTTACTCTACAAAGGATACTTTAATTATTAGCTGGACACAAGGATTTGATCAGGGAGGTTCAGGAATAAAAAGTTATGATGTTTATTATAAAGATGGGATTGGTCCCTGGAATTTATTAAAGGGTGATACAAATTCTCTTTCATGTATTTTTATAGGTTTAGATGGACATAAATATTATTTTGAGGTTGTTTCAAGGGATTCAGCAGGAAATTTGGAGGTAAGAAACTTTTTACCCGAGGATTCAGTGATTTTTGACCTTACATCTCCGACAATTATTTCAATAGAGCCTCCTCATGGTTCCCTGAATGTGCCGGTTAATACTGATATAAAGATAGGATTTTCAGAAAAGTTAAATAAAGCCACTGTTATAGATACAAACTTTGAGATACAGGGTAAAAAGAGTGGTTTTCACACCTTTAATTTAACATACGATTCCCTCAATTACATATGTACTCTTATTCCCCATGCGGGTTTTTCATCACAGGAAACTGTTTTTATAAGGGTTTCTCAGAATATAAGGGATGTTGCAGGAAACAATTTGGGTGGTCAAAAGGTTTTCTTTTTTATCACAGAGCTTAAACCTGATACAGAAGGTCCAATTTCAATTACATCCATTAATCCTATTTCCCCTGAACCCTTTAATTATCTTGATATAAATGTTTTTGTTTCAGATACAGGAAGGGGTAACTCTCTTATCACTTATGCTGAATTTTTTATTGATTTAATAGGACAGGATGGAACTGGAATACCTCTTGAACCCCTTGATGGTAGTTATGACGAAAATATAGAAGAAGTTTATAAGAAAATTGATTTAGTTCCATTAAATTTTAAAAAAGGTGAAACCCATTACATTTTTGTTCATGCTAAGGACATAAATAACAATTTTGGTAAATTTGACACCTTAATGTTTACTGTATCACCGGATGATGATTCTCTTCCGCCTTCTTTTACTCAGTTCACCCAAGGTTATATGGACCCTAATACAGATTTCTATATAAAGGGTATAATTCAGGATGCATCAGGGGTTTATGATGATACAACTGGCTCTCAAGGTCAGGGGGTTTATATTTTATGGGATAACGATGGTGAGATTGATACTACTTTTAAAGAAGTGAAATTGGACAGGTTAAGTGGAGATACTTTTATGACCATTAATAAAATACCTGGACAAATTTCAGGTGAAATTGTTTATAGTGTTTATGGCTATGATAATGATTTTGACACAGGTCACCCTGGTGACAGGAAAAAGGGGCAGAGTGCAATTTTTAAAATTATCTTTAAGGTCCCGATGAATGTTAATCTTGCTTATTCACCTAATCTTGTTTATATCGGTGACAGTTTAAGTGTTGAAATTTCAGCAAACATTTCTTTTAGTGAGCCACCTGTTTGTAGTCTTATAACTTCAAAGGGGAGTTTGAAAGGGGAAATATATCTTTATAAGATGAGTGAAAGTATCTATAAGGGTAAAATATTTACAGAGGGCGCTGATATAGGAAAGGCAAAGATTATAGCCCATTATAAGGATTACGGAGTTCCTAAAAAAATTGAGGATACAGTTTTAATAAATGCAAGGGGTGAATTTTTACCAGAAAATACTGTTTATGTATGGCCTAATCCTTTAAATTCAGAGGGTAATTTTCACTTTTATATAAATCAAAATGCGGAAGTTAATCTTGAAATTTTTGACATAAGGGGGAAGAAAATTATGGAGACAAGGGGAGTTTTTAAGGGAGGTGTTAAGCCTCATACGATAAATTCAAATGCTATAAAACTTAACCTTCAAAATCTTGCTCCGGGAATTTATATTTTCAGGTTAAAGGCAGATGCAATTGATACAAAAGAGAGTAAAACAGTGTTAAAGAAATTTGCAATAGTGAGGTAAAACTATGGGAATTTTTGTTAATTTTTTATTTTTTTCAATAGGTGCTAAGTTTTTAACTCTCGGAATAGGAGCAAGGGAGATTTCAATGGGACATTTGAGTTCTGTTTTTGTGAGAGATGCAAATGCTACATATTTTAATCCTGCTCTTTTATCTTTTCAAAATATGGGTAATTTAGTTTTATCCCATTCCAGTTATCTCCTTGATATGAATTTAGAATCAGTAAGTTTATCTCATCCCTTTGGAAAAGTTTATACAGGTTTAAACTTTTATGGCTTTTTTGTTTCTGGACTGGAGGGGAGAACTTTACCCTCAGAAACATTTTCTTCCTTTGGTGCTTCCTTTTTAAATACCAATTTCTCAATTTCCTCCTTTTTATATAGAAATTTAAGTGTTGGTTTAACGATAAAAAATGTTTATGAAAAAATAGATACCTTCAGTTCCTCTTCCTTTGCTTTCGACTTAGGTTTTGTTTATAAACCTTTTGTTCCCTTTTTTGAAATAGGTGGAGTTTTATCTCATATTGGTGGAAAACTTAAATTAAGATCAGAGAATTATGAACTTCCCACATCTATTAAACTGGGATCCGGTTTTTACTTTAAAGATTTGAAATTTGGTTTAGAGATTTTAAAAATATTAAAAGAAGAAGCTGAATTTCACACAGGGATAGAATACCTTATAAAAAATATCCTTTTCCTCAGAATGGGTTATAGAACAGGTTATAAGGATGCTTACTCTTTAGCAGGTTTAACATTTGGTTTTGGTTTATATTATTCAGGTTTTAATTTTGATTATGCTTTTGAGCCATATGGAGATTTTGGTAATATTCACAGGTTGAGTTTTGGAATGAATTTTAAACCTGTAAGAATAAAATTTCCCGAAAGGAAGAAAACACCTCTTGTGGAGCCAAAACCTGAAAAAACTATTGTTATAAAAGAGGTAAAACC
>CBFGJR010000055.1:0-4231 GCA_965649145.1 Caldifarciminota bacterium
TCCATTTTAACCCACTCATCAAGAACAACTTCTCCACCATCAAAAACAACAAAGAAACCTCGCTTACCTTTTTCCTCCATTGCTCTAAAATGTTCTACAAACTCCTTTAACTCATTTGAAAACCATTCCCAACCATTCTTCTGGGCAAAAACTACATACCTCTCCCTTTGACCTGTTTCTGGATGAGAAAGTGCTAAAGCGTGCATATACATAACATCAAACAAATCCATATCCCAATAAGTAGCAAAAATTAAATGAACAGGTTCATTCGTTAATGTTTCTAATGCTGTCATATATCCCGCTGGACTATCCTCTCCTACCGCTACTATCTCTACAAAAGGAGCATTGCCATATTCGGGCAATAACATATACCTCGCTATATTATACGCTTCTGAACCTATTCCGTGGTCTTTTATCACCTCATCAAGAGAACTATACAAAATTGGCTGATTTACCAACTTATACCACCATCTATAATTCAAATTATATTCAGCACCCTGCGGAGGAGTTTGCTTCCCACCTAAAATAAGATTATAAGGAGTTGGCGTAGTAAACTGCGTCAAAACAAGTGAAAAATGATGAGGATTTAACAATTCAGTATGAACAATCTGATTACTACTTTTATCTCTAACTATAACCAAATACTTCCAAGCATAAGCAACTTTCTTCCATTTAATAAGAATTCCTTGATTAACTACACTTATTTCCTTTGGAATAGTCTGTGAAACATAAACATCATTATTACTCATTATCCTGTTTACAGCATAAACTTCAACTATATAAGTGCCAGATATATTACCTCCACTTACTACCTCTACAACAAAATCAGGAGGAGAAAGTAAAGGTGCTTGAGACCAATCAATACCATAAAGCGGGATATTATTACTTAACAAACTCTCTATATAATTATTTTCAGAAGGTAAATACTCAACAATTTCTCCATTAGTATTTAATTTAGCAAACCTGAAATGTATCCCTGCCTTATATACATATTTTTCTGAATAACTCACCCCACCTTCATCATAATTATAAACATAAATTGCCTCCTTAAACCCTTCAAGAGGTAAATTCAACCCAACATTATTAGTCAATTTATCAAGATAATCATTTCCAGAAACCCCATAATTTCTTGTAATCAAATTACTTACCGCATCTGTTTTTCTACCTAATGTTCTACAAATAACAGCAGGAATAATAGGAAAAGGTCCAAATGGTGGTAAAACAGTCCTTGCTCCTTTTACCCTTCTTACTATTATATCTCTTTGAGACATCTCTTTTACCTCCTTTTTTTATTTAAACTTCTACTCTATAAATTGGATGGTCTTTATTTAATAAATTAATCCTTAAAATTTGCATTAAAATTAACCCCTGATTTATAACCTTATTGTTCTCATTTACCGCAAACCTTTCCCCTGTTCTTTTCCTTATCACAAAATCCTGTGATGAAAGCAAAGGATAACTAATTGTCCAACACCTAAAATCATAAGCGGGAACAAAACCCTCTAACCCTCTCGTTATTGTTAAAGTTGCTGGCTCTAAATGAATTCTTGAATTAAATTTTCTATACCCATTCTCTATACCTGTCCCATAACAAACAACACAATTCGGGTCTCTTGGCTGATGTGAAACATAATCATAACACCTTGAACACCTCTTTCCTATAAATTGTCTTATTAAAAAAATCACTTCTTCTCCTGTATGCCTTAAAACTAACCATAACCTTCTTATCTGCTCTAATGAAGTATTATACAATCTCCAATTCATACCATCTACTTTATATTTCTGCTCATCAAAACTTACAATGTCGGCTTGATTAACATCACTTTCACCCTTTGCTGTTATATAAGTAATTCTATAATAATACTCCTGCCCTGTAAACTGAACAGCATTCTCATCTAAATACTGATTAACCTGAATAACACTATTATTCAACTTCACCCAAACAACTCTATCAACTGATTTATAAACATTAAACCCTAAAATCTCATCAGTTTCACCTTCAACCCCATCCCAAGTTATTAAAATTGAATACTTACCACTAATACTAAAACTACGCTGTAAATAAACACCTTTTACTCTTTTCCTTACTTCCTCTAAATACCTTTTTGAACCTAATGAACCATTTACTAATTCAGTCATAACCCATAAGAAGTAAAATACAAAACCATTGATAAAGGTCTTAACACTCTAAAGGCTATTCTTGGAAATACAATTGCTCTTGGTCTCAATGTATTAAATGTATAAGAAATCTTAAACCTCTTTGCTGGTTCTACAAATATTCTCTCTATCCAACTATAAATCCCCCTATACTCCTTACCTCTATATACAGAAACCCTAACAGGCGTTGAATAATCAAAATAATTATGTGCCTCCATTATATCCTTCATTAATAAAGCATTAATCTGCGCCCCTAAAAGAACAAGCGATGAACAAGGAACTGTATCAAGTGTCCAATGTAATGTAGAAGGTGGCAAAGCATTTATAAAACCAAGTGCCTGTATTAAACAATCATACAACTGACCATCCCTCCATTCTCTCTTTGTTGGGTCATGCGTCCAAAACTCCCAAGGAACTTCTATCTGCTGTCTGTCCGCTAACATTCCCCTTAAAGTATCTATAAACCACTGCGTCCTCTTAACCTCATAAAGAGTAAATGAACCTTCTACAACTAACTGCTCATTATTATAATAACCCGTCGCTCTAAATGTATAATCCCCAGCAGAAAGCCCTATTGTAAGAAAAGTTGCGTGATACTTACCTATCGTTGAAGGGTCTAACTTTGATAAAGGTTTTAATATATAAAAAGAAAGTGGTGTCCCCTGCTTTAAAATCTCAAATTTAGGAGACACCACATCTACTAAATTACCATCCTTTCTGAACTCTACTATTACCTCAATATGTTGATCTTTAAAATAACCAGCCCAATTCTGCTCATCAACATTCTGAATAACATAAGACATATAAATTCAATTTATCTTTTACCTCTATGTCTTCTTCTCTTACCCTCAACTTCCTCTATCATTTTCTCCTCTTCTTCCTCAACTTTACTTAACTCTTCAGCAAAAACATTTCCTTCTTTCCTTATATTCTCAACAGGAACAGGAGTGCCTTCCTGTGTAATAACAATACCAGCACCCTCTTTATACTCATCAAGAGGACTTTTTTCTTTGGGCGGTTTAATCTTCTTTCCACTTAATTCATCAAGAGAAGCAAAACCATAAAGCATTCCTCCTTTAACAGCCCTTCTTATTTCATCAGAACTATAAACTGCTTCTGGATTTCTCGTAATTTGAACTAAATCAAGCAATTCACCTGGCCTTATAGAAATTCTAAAACCAGCAATATAAATCATATAAGGGTTAGGATTATAAACATATCTTATATTTTTCTCTTCCTCTATTTCCACTCTTTCCACACTTTCACTTGCTAAATTCACCCTACCCGACAAAACTATTTGTTTTTTTATCCTTTCAACATCATCTTTCTTCATTCTTTTTCTCCTTTTTTTATTTATTATACTACTTGAAACTTAACCCTTGCTACACTATAAGGGTTATGCAAAATCATTCCACCCTGCAAATACCCAACAAACCCTAAAAGAAGTAAATCTGGCTGGTCTGCTGGAATAACCTCAACATCAGCCCTTATTGGATACCAACCTGTAAATTGAGGGTCTGTCGCAACATATAAATTAGAATAAGTAGTTGTTCCTTCAACATAATCTTTCAAAAGTTGTGTTACAACAAAATTAGCCCCCCAAAGAACACCTAAATACCCAGTTCTTCGTATTTCTATTCTCGCTGTTTCCTCTATCTGCTCCCTTTCCCAATTCCTAATTTTAAATATTGCCGTAGGCGAACAAAGAACATTCATCGCTAACAACCTTCTACTTTCAACCTTCCAAAAAGCCTGTGAAACTACATCCTTTGTTAAATCAGTAGCAAGAATTGTTTGTCCTGAAAGGGTCACAGCATCATCCATTAATGAAAAAATAAGCAAATCCTCTTTAATAGCAAATGATTGTTTTAACCTTTCCTTCACCCTCTCAACAACTCTATATTTCCTTGTCCTTATTTCAGCAAAAGGAACTTTAACCCTTGCTACTATTTCAAATTCTGGAATAATTGTCCTTGTGGCTCTACAAACAACCATTCTTGAAGTTCCATCCCTACCTATAACAACTGCATCAAACTCTGGAACATCTGCATCGTAATACATCGGTCCTGGGTCA
>CBFGJR010000056.1:0-1410 GCA_965649145.1 Caldifarciminota bacterium
AAGGATTTAAAAATACTAAAATTGAAAATGGTAAATTTTTATAGAATTTTTTTAGAAATTTAGGTTCTTCAAAGAAGAGTTTTTTTGCTATAAAATAATTAACAATTGAATCAAACACAAAGTTCATAAAAAATTTCCCTTTCTTTTCTTTTCCAATGTAATATTTTTCAACATGAAATTGAGATAAAAGAGTATGGAGATATTCATGAAGCAAAATAAAATAAAGATCCTCTTTTTTCTTTAAATATTCCTCTTTAAACCTTTTCCCAATTTTTATAAAGTAAAAGCCATTGGAATTATAAATTGAAGCAGTCTTAACATTTTCATCCTCTATTATTTCAATCTGGGAGAGAACCAACCTTAAAATTTTTAAACCTGAATTTGTTAGTTTCCCCTTCATGGTTTTGCAATCAGTAAAAATTCTGTATCTTCATGAATAGATGAATGAAAATAAACAAGCGGAAAATCTTTCAAAACTTTCTCTTCTCTTTTTAAATAATTAAAGGCATAGATTATTCTTTCATCATCTATCACATTTACTTTTTTAAAGTTTATCGGGACCCTTGAATCAAAAGCAAAAAGAGCCTTTGAACCGAAAGGATTTTTTATTGTCTTATGGTTTATTTTATTTTTGACCTCTTTTTTCCATGGGATAAAACATTCAAACTTTAAAAAATTGTATCCAATGAATTCTTCAAAATTAAATATTTCATCTATCTTCCCTTCTTTCTCAAACTTATCAATAAGTTTACTAGGAAGTATTTTAAAAACTTCAAAAGACTTTCCGTTATAATAAATTGCATTAATTTCTTTATAAGAGAAACGAGTCCTTCCTCTTGATCTTATTTTTTCACTAAATTTAAAAAGACTGAACTCGTCTTTCTTATTCATGATAGGGAAAAGTAAAAATTCTGTTCTTGGAATTTTATAATTTTTATACTTTATATATTTCTCTATATAAATTGAAATAATATCTTTTTCGTGGTTATAAGTAAAAAGTGTGTATTCCTTATAATCCCTCAGGGAATGATTTTGTTGAGGAGAAAATATTATAAAGTTGAGAAGATTTTTCTTAAGAGATATCTCTATTCCTTTTTCTTTTGAACCAGTAATTTTTATAAACTGGTCTATTACCTCATTTCCATCCACATAATATTTGCATAAAAAAGGAAGAACTTCATGAAAAGAAAAAGCAAATATGATCCCTTTTATTTCTTTTATATTTCCATTTATATTAACGCGAAATTTTTCTATTTTAAGAGAATCCTTTTTATAAAATAATTGACTTAAAGGATGAACTTCCCCTTTTGAAATTGCATTTTCCGCATCCCTTATCCCATAACTTATCACATGTGTTAATGGAATTTCTAATTCATAAACTTCATAAAGTTTTACATTTCTTTCCTCTAA
>CBFGJR010000056.1:1420-4237 GCA_965649145.1 Caldifarciminota bacterium
TCCCTCCCATTTATTTTTTCAATATATTCATAAAAAAATTTTTTAATATCCTCAAATTCGTCAAAAAATCTTCTTGAATTGTGGTAATCGTAAATTAAAAATCTTAAAGCAAGTGAATCAGATTTTTTATTTAAATCTGGTGCAAAAGGGGAATTTAAAAATTCAAAAATTGAAAGAAGCAAATTTTTTTGGAAAAATCTTTCTACAAATATTCTTAGGCATTTTGAAATAAACGCCCTTGATACTTTTACATCCTCTTTTAATACTTTGCTAAGAAAAGAATAGAGAGAAACATTTATCTTCATCTTTTCAGAAGTTTCAAGTTCCTGTGAATATCTATCACATAATTTTGAAAGATTTTCTTCATAATCAATCTCTTCTTCAATTTCTCCTTCTTTTAAGGGAATAAATCTTTTTATTATTTTATTATGAATTAAAGAAAATTTTTCGCTTTCAAATTTCTCGCCTGTTACTTTAAACGGAATGGAAACAAGAAAAGTCTTATAAAATATACTGAATAGATTGCTCTTTTTAAATTCGCCCTTAACCGTTTTTACTGAAATCATAGAAATTGTATTTCTTCTAATCATACTTGCTCTTCTTCCATCTATCTCAATTTTTTCTTTTTTTAATTCTTCAACAAAATTTGAAATATATTCTGTTATAATATCGTCATATTTCAGAATGATTTTTTGGAAATTTGCCCTTGCTTTTTCAATAAAGATTTTTAAATCAAAAGAGATATTCTTTTTCTTCTTTTTTATCATCGGTGCGTCCTCTTCTGAAATCGCTCTTATAACTTTTTTCCTATTCTTTTTATCCATTGATGTAAGTTCAGGGATTTCCACAAATAAAGAGAACCTCCCTGCAAGAGCCTTATCAAGGTAATTCGTTCCAAGATAATTTTTTGGTGGATTCATTGCCCCAAATATGTATTTCAGTTCTTTTAGTTCCTTGCCCATTACTTTCCTTTCCCTTATTATTTCAAGCCATTTATTCTGCATTGTAGGCTCTGCCCTTGAAACTTCATCTATTAGTATAAATTCTTTATCCCATATAGAAATATCAGTTTTTGCATACTCTACTTTCCCTTCTTTAAAACTTTCAGGATTAGGAAAACCAATTATATCATCAAAAAGGGCTTTTGATGCATCGTAAGAATGAAACCTGAGTCCTAATGCTTCTGAAAGCCTTCTTGATAGTAAAGTCTTTGCACTCCCTATTTCTCCAATTAAAAGAATAGGGTCTCCTGTGACAAGACCCGCAAGAATAAAATCCTCAACTCCATCCATTCCATATACACCTAATTTTTCAAGCATTCCTATACCTCCTTTTTAGTTAATTCTTCATCGCTTAAATAATAATTTTTAAGAATGACAATTTCTGACACCTATCCCGAGTTTTTGAATTTCTTTTCTTTTTGATTTTTTTTAAAAAATTTTGTATAATTTAAATTATAATGAGGTTAAAAATTATAATAGGTGAAGAGAATAAATGGTACAAATTTCCATGGGGATATTCTTATCATATCTCTTCTTTAATTTATAATTTACTTTTTAAGGAAGACCCGGAATTTAGTTTCTTACTTCATACTTCTGGTTTTCAAAAAGGGAATAAAAAATTCAAAGTTTTTACATTTTCTCCAATTTTACCTCAAAAATTCATAGGAAAGGAAGATTCCTGCTATCTCCTTGCACCATTCGTTTTATATTTCTCAACACCAATTAAAGAATTATTTGAAAAAGTTTTCATAACCTTCAAAAAAGAAAAAAAGGTAAATCTTCTAGGATATACTCTCCCAATTTTAAAAGTTAAAGAAATACCTGTTATGATTGATAAAAATACTATAACCCTTAGAACACTCTCCCCTTTAACTATCTCTAAAAAGATAAGATTAAAGGATAAAATTATGTCGGTTTATTTAACCCCTGAAGAAAAAGATTTCACTTCAAGAATTAAAGAAAATTTAATTGAAAAATTTTTAATATTTCATGATGTTTCAAAAGATGATATTCAAATAGAGATTGAACCAATTTCATACCGCATAAAACTTGTAGAAGTTAAAAATATTAATGTAAAAGGAGTGATGATGGAATTCAGAGCAAAGGCTTCAATGCCCGAAATAATAAAATTTGGATATGAGGCTGGTTTTGGAGAAAAAACATCAATGGGATTTGGCTTTGTTGAAGAATGTTGAAAAATTAAATTTAAAAATAATATAATAAAATTATCATGAAAGATTTTTTATTTGATGAAATTTTTGAGGAAATGAGAAGCACTCTGAAAGAGTTTTTCTCTTATAGAGATGTTGAAACTGTAAGACCTCCTGCAAATATAAAAGAAACAAAAAACAAATTCATAATAGAGATTCTTTTGCCCGGTGTTAAAAAAGAAGATATAAGGATAAAAATAGAAGAAAATAATGTGCTCACAGTTGAAGGAGAAGCCCATTTAGAGGAGGAAGAAATTGTCTGTTATCATAGGCTTGAATGGTCTTTAAAAAAATTCAGAATAAGGTTTGAACTCTCTCCTTTGATTGAATTTTCACAAATTGCATCAATTTTAAAAGATGGAATTTTAAAAATAATAATTCCAAAAAAAGAGAAAAAGGAAATTGAACTTATTATTGAATAAATATGGAAGAGATTAAAATACCAAAAATATTGAGTATATTCCCTGTAAAGGGTGGGGTTATATTTCCAAATATGACAATTCCCCTTCTTGTAAAGGAGAAGAACGTACAACAGCTTATTGATGATGCCCTAAAAAAGGAAAAAATGGTTCTTACAGTAGCACAAAAAGATGAAAGTATAGAAA
>CBFGJR010000057.1:0-4231 GCA_965649145.1 Caldifarciminota bacterium
CCTCCTCAAACTTAAAGTACTTTTTTATAATTTCAAGTCTTTTTTCACCAAAACCTTTTATTTCAAGGAGTTCTTCTGGTTTTTTTATCCCTCCCTTTTTATCTCTAAAATCTAAAATTTTTGCAGCAAGACGAGGACCAATAGAGGGAAGATTCACAAGGTCCTCAAATTCAGCTAAATTAAAATCTATTTTCTCAATTTTTGAACTTTCATTTTTTATTCTATTTTGATAAAAAAATCTTTTCCCTATATCACCCAAAAGAATCATGAAAATCAAAAGATAAATTACCCTTTTTTCAGAATCCGAAGGATAAAGGTAGAAATAAAAAAAATTTAAAAAATCTTTTAATTTATCCACCCTTTAACCATTTTACAGCATCTCTTGCATGATAGGTTAAAATTATATCTGCTCCTGCTCTTTTAATTGATGTTAAAATTTCTAAGATAATCTCCCTTTCATTTATAAAACCCTTCATTGAAGCAGCTTTAACCATTGAATATTCGCCTGAAACATTATAGGCTGCAATAGGTCTATAAAACCTTTCTCTAATAGTTTTTATCACATCAAGATAAGCTAATGCAGGTTTTACCATTAAAATATCAGCACCTTCTTCATAATCAAGTTCTGCTTCAAGTATAGCTTCTCTTAAATTTGCAGGATCCATCTGATAGGTTTTTCTATTACCAAACTGGGGAGCGGATTCAGCTGCCTCTCTAAAAGGTCCATAAAAACTGGAAGCATACTTAACAGCATATGAAAGAATAGGAATATCCTTAAAACCACTTTCATCAAGAGATTTCCTGATTGCCTTTACCATGCCATCCATCATACCTGAAGGTGCTACAATATCAGCACCTGCAACAACCTGTGAAACTGCTATTTTACCGAGATATTCAAGGGTCATATCATTATCAACATCACCATTTTTAAAAATTCCACAGTGACCGTGTGAAGTGTATTCACACATACAAAGATCAGTAATCACTATAAGATCCTTTTCAAATCTCCTTATTTCCCTTAAAGCCTTTTGAATTATACCATCATCAGAATAGGCATCCTTTCCCTTTTCATCTTTGTTTTCAGGAACACCAAAAAGAATAACTGCCTTTATTCCTTCTTCTTTTATTTTTTGAACCTCCTCACATAGAACATCAATTGAATATCTATATTGACCCGGCATAGAAGATATTTCTTCCCTTACTCCTTTCCCTGGAACAATAAACAGGGGATAAACAAGATCATCAGGGGTTAAAACAGTTTCCCTCACAAGGTCCCTTAAAAATTCCTTTTTTCTTAATCTTCTCATTCTTACAAAAGGAAATTCCTTCATATTTTAACTCCTTTTTAAAATTTCTTTTAAAAGGTATTTTCCTGTAAATTTTTGAGGGGCTAAACTTACTTTAAAACCTCTTTTCTCAATATGTTCCTTTGTTACTCTTCCTATTGCTAAAATTTCTTTCTTTTCTAAAAATTTTTTGCCTTTTAAAATTTGAACAAATTTATCAAAAAGTTTAGGACTTGTAAAAATAAAATGTGTTGCCATATATAAATACATTTCAAAAATTTTTAATCTTTCTATTTTTTCTTTTACCATATCATAAATTTTAACCTCTTCAACATAATTTTTATTATCTAAAAGAAAATTTTTTAAATCCTCTCTACCCTCTGTTTTCAACATCAAAATTCTTTTATATTTTTCTCCTTTTAAAATATCCATCATACCTTCCTGGGAAAATTCTTTTGGTAAAATCAAATTTAAACCCATCCAATCCAAACTTTTTTTCGTCTCTGGTCCAATTGTTATTATTTTTTTATCAATTAAAAGTTCCCTTAACAGGAAAATATTTTTTATGTTTTCCTTTAATGCATCTATTCCCCTTTTGGATGTAAAAATTACATAATCCCATTTTTCCTTTAAAATTTCCTTTAAGTTTTTAACTTTTATGACCCTGAATTTTAAGACAGGAAAGGGGAAGGATTTTAAACCAAATTTTTCAAGTTCATTGGAAAAATAAAGGGCTTCTGGCATTGGTCTTACAACACAAAATATTTTTTTTCCAAAATCTTTTTTTCTTAAATAATAACTAACATTCAATAAATTGTTAAAATTATTTAAATTTTTTTTAAATTTTTTAGAACTTTCTATTATATAAAGTGAATTTTCCTTTCCTGAGAGTTCAGAAATTTTTTCCCACCTGGAAACTGGGGAAGCCCATAATATAAAGGGTGGTTTTTCTTCCTCATAGTAAATTCTCCTATAACTTTTCAAAAACTGCCATATTTCAGGGAAAAGGGTAAAGGTATTTGTTTTCAAAACTAAAAGAGTACTATTGAAACAATTTTTCATAAACTTTTTTAACTAATTCTTCTTTTGTTCTTCCCTTTTCTTTAATTTTTATAAATTTATTCTCCTTTTTATATTTTACAATTAAATTAAGCATCCCATTCTCAATATAAGCAAAAGCACCAAAAGGTATTGAACAACCTATAGAAAGTTTAGAAAGAAGTCCCCTCTCTGTTTCAACTTCAAGAAAGGTTTTTTCATCATTTATTTCCTCTAAAACATCCCTGTAAATGAAATCTCTCCTACATTCAATACATATAGCACCCTGTCCAGGTGACGGAGGAAATTCTTCTACATCAAGTATTACATAAGGAACATTGAGATTTAACCTCTTTATCGCCGCTTCAGATATGATTATTGCATCATATTCACCCCTTTCCCATTTTTTTATTCTTGTATCAATATTTCCCCTCAAATCCTTGATAATTAAATCACCCCTTTTTTCAAGTAAAAATTCCCTTCTCCTTATACTGCTTGTTCCTACAATACTTTTTTCTTTTAACTCATAGATTGAGTTTACATTGGATAAAAGGGCATCAAAGGGGCTTTCCCTTTTTAAATAACATATAATCTCTAAACCTTCTTCTATCCTGGTGGGAACATCCTTTGCACTGTGAACACCAATATCAATTTCCCCTTCTAAAATTTTTCTTTCAATTTCCTTAACAAAAATACCTAATCCGCTAATTTTAAAAAGTGGTTTATCCCTTTCCATATCCCCTCTTGTTTTAACAGGAATAAATTCAGTTTTAAATCCCTTTTTATTTAAAATTTCCAGAACTTTTTTTGCCTGAGCAAAACTTAACTTTGAGCCTCTTGCACCAACCCTTATTACTTTATCCAACTTTCTATTATCTCCTCAATATCCTTCCCGCTTCTTAAAGATTTTAACACAGGATACAAGAGAAATTTTTTTAGCTTTTTTTTATCTTCTATATTACTTATTTTCTTATCAATATAATTGAATAATTTTAAAATCTTTTCTTCCTTTAAAATCCACCTTTCAAACCTTTCACTTTCCCTCTTTGCTCTGAATTTTATATAAGAAAGCATATCTTCCTTTTCCTTAATCCTATCTTCTATTATCTTTTTAAATTCATCTATCTGGTGAAATTCAATCCCCTTTATATTTTTAACCTCAGGGTCCACATTTCTTGGAAACCCAAGATCTATTATAAGTTTTGGTCTTTCTTTACTGTTCTCTAAGAAGTCTCTATCAAGTAAAAATCCGTCGCTTTCCGTTGCAAATATAACTGCATCATAGTGTCTTACATAAAAGGGTAAGGTTTCCCTTGAATATAGAATTGCATCAATGTTTGCATGTTCTTTTAGAAACTTAGCTCTCTCTTTACTCTTAGTAGCAACATGGAAAGGAATCCCTTCCTTTCTTAAATACATTGCTATTCCTGCACCTATTTCACCTGTACCAACAATTAAAATCCTTAAATTTCCTTCTTCTCTATTTAAGTCCTTCAAATACAAGGAAACAATTCTCGGTATTGAAAGGGAACCCTTTTGAATTTCTGATTCTTCTCTTATCTTTTTTGAAACAAAAATTGCTCTTTCGAAAGCCTTACCGAGAAATTTTTTTACCCAGCCCTTTTTCTTTGCTTCTTCAAAAGCCCTTTTAACCTGGCCCTGAATCTCGGGTTCCCCTATTGCAGGAGAATCTGCTCCACTTGCAACAATAACTATATGCTCAAAAATATCTTTTGGTGAATCAAGTATCTGGGCATAATTTTTAAACTCTGAGGGCAATAGCTCTTTTAATACCTTATTTTTTTTAGATTTATCTATTCTTAAATAAAGTTCAACTCTATAACAGGTTGCAAGCAATAATTTTTCAAAAGTATGCTCATTTATTTCATTAATTTTATTTTCAAAAA
>CBFGJR010000058.1:0-4204 GCA_965649145.1 Caldifarciminota bacterium
TTCTTTAATTCTTATTTTATTTCTTATCTCTTCGGCAGTTTTTTCATTATTAAAATGTATATTTTTTATTTTATCTTTTTGGTCTTTACTCAGTGAGAGTTCTTCTAAAACATTAATAAATAAAAATGATGGAGACTCTCCTCCACGATATTCTTCTCCTCCATAGAGTGCTTTTAAGAAAAATAAAGTCAATACCACTATTATTATTTTTTTATCTATCTTTCTCATTTCTCACCTCCTTTTCATATCTTTTAGACTTCTTTTCTTATAAATTGGTTCTAATATAAAAATGCATAAAGCACTATATTTATTCCCATCTTTATTGCTTCCTCCTGTTTTTCTGGTGGATCGTTATATGCATCTGTCCATCCATCTGAAATGTTTGAATTATAAGTATAAAAAATTACGAGCCTTCCTTCATAAAATATACCAAGCCCCTGAGGAGGACCAGGATAATGTTCATGAATTTTGGGTATTCCACTGGAAAAATCATAGAAAATATGATATATAGGATGGTCATAAGGAACATAAACAAGTTCTTTTTCTGGAAAAACTTTTTTGATTTCTTTTCTTATATACTCATCCATTCCATAATCATCATCAATATATAGAAAACCACCCCTTATTAGATATTCTCTTAGATTTTTTGCTTCTGCAGGAGAAAAATTAACCATTCCATGCCCTGTTAAAAAAATAAATGGATAATTAAATATTCTTTTATCCGCAAGTTCTACAATATCTTGAACTGGTTCTATTTTTAATTCTGTTCTTTTAGAAATTTCTTTTGCAAGATTTGGTAAAATTTCAGGGTCATTATACCAATCCCCTCCTGAATATTTAACCCTTGCGAGTCTAAAATTTAAAAATAAAATAAAAATTAAAAGGAGGAATCTTTTATTATCCATAGAACTGCCTCTTTAAAGTTTTTTGCAACAAAATCAGGTTTAACATTAATCTTATCTGAGACAGAAACACTTTTTATTCCAATATTTTTTGCAAGTAAGATATCCTCATCTTTATCTCCTACAAGGTATGACTTTTTTAAGTCAATCTTATATTTTTTAAGAAGTATTTCAATAAGACCTGTTTTTGGTTTTCTACAATTACAATTATCTTCTGGAAGATGAGGACAGTAAACAATATCTTTTATTTTTATACCTTCTTTTTTTAAAATATCTTTGATCTTTTTATGAATTCTTTCAAGTTCTTTCAATTTTATGAATCCTCTTGAAACACCTGATTGATTTGTAACAATAAAAAGATTAAAACCTTTTGAAAGGAAAAGTTTCAAACCTTCAAAAACATAAGGCAAAAATTCAATCTTTTGAGGTGTATTCAAATACGGGATATCTTTTATTATTGTTCCATCTCTATCTAAAAAGACTGCCTTCATTTTGGGTTATAAATCTTTTAAATTCCCTTAATGCTTTCCCTCTATGGCTTATTTCATTTTTAATAGAAACAGGTAATTCAGCAAAGGTTCTGCCAAGTTGGGGATATAAAAAAATTGGGTCATAACCAAATCCATATTCCCCTTTCTCTTCAAAACTTATAAATCCATCAACTTCTCCTTTAAAAACAAAAAATTTTTCTCTTGATAAAAATAGAACTATTATGCAGACAAATTTTGCTCTTCTTTTATGAAAAGGGGCATCCTTTAATAACTCAAGAACTTTCTTTCTATTTTTACTGTCATTTCCTTCTTCAGAAAACCTGTTTGAGAAAACACCTGGCATTCCATAAAGATAATCCACTACAAGCCCTGAATCCTCACCAATTGAAGGAATTTTCTTCTCCCTAACCCCTTCTTTTGCTTTTAGATAAGCATTTTCAAAAAAAGTTAACCCTTTTTCTTTAATTTCTTTATCAAAAAGTATAAACTTAACATTTAAATCTTTTAAAAAATTTTCAAATTCTCTTAACTTTCCTCTATTCTTTGAAACAAAAAGGAATTCCAAAAACTTCTATTTTGGTGTTATCTGGCTTTCAACAATAAATGCATCAAAATATCCAAGTGATTTTGCTTTTGCTCTAAATGTTTCTGCTTCTTCTCTTGTAATAAAATCTCCAATCCTTACTTTATAATAAGGTGGAATAAACTCAACATAGACTTTTTGATCCGGAAATCTTGCTTGAGCCTCTTTTGCAAACATATCTGCCTTTCCTTTCTCTGAAGTTGCAAGAATCTGGACTCTATACCCATAAGTTACTGATGGTGGGGGTGTAACTTCCTTAGCAGGAGTAGGTGCCGGAGT
This sequence comes from Caldifarciminota bacterium, assembly GCA_965649145.1. Lineage (GTDB taxonomy): Bacteria > Hydrothermota > Hydrothermia > Hydrothermales > JAJRUZ01 > JBCNVI01. Next base: position 2,256 of record CBFGJR010000058.1, read on the forward strand.
TGCTTCTTCAGTTACTGATGGTGGAGGTGTAACTTCCTTAGCAGGAGTTTCTGGAGCAGGAGCAGGTGCCGGAGTTGCTTCTTCAAAACTCACTTCACCTTCTTCAATCACGGGCGCTTCTTCAGTAGGTGCTGGTTTTTCTTCCTCCTCTCCTATCACAATTACTTCTTCTTCTGCTGGTTTTGCCGCAGGTTGAGTAGGTTTTGGCGCACATGCCCATATTAAAAATATTCCTAATATTATTACACCAAAACTTTTCATAAAATACCTCCTTTTTAAAATTTAAAAAAATAATTTTAAAATTTTTTTATTTAAAAAGTCAATCAAATTGCAAATATTTAAATAGTATTAGAACTCTATCCTTATTCCAATTCTGTGTGGGTGGATAAAATCGTTTCTTAAATAAAAAGCATAATCTAAAGCCCACGCACCATATTTTAAACTAAATCCAATGCCATATGATAGTGTATTTTCTGATACATTCTGGTAGTTTCCATTTTGCAATATTTTATCTCCAAAAGATTTTTTTATTCCTCCCCTTAAATAAAGATATTTCATTATATCAAATTCAACTCCAAAACCGATATAAGGCGTGTTCCCTGTCAATGATAAGGAGGCATCTAAAAATGGGGTCATATTCCATATCTCCTGTGAATATTCATAACTTCCGCCTATACGAATTTCAGAGGGTAAAGAAAAATGTGTTTTTGTAAGTGTTTCCTGTCGACCACTTTGCAAGCCTGTTCCAACATTTTTAATGCTTAAACCACATCTGTAAAAACCAAAAGAATAAATAAGACCAATATCACAGGCAAACCCATAAGCAGTATTTCCATCTATATTCTCATAAAGGTATTTAATATTGAAGCCACCCAAAATCCCTTCAAATAACTTCATTGAATATGTTCCGGTGAATGCATAACTTGATGAGCCGAACATTCCAAGAATCTCACCATCTTCGTTCCTCTTTTCCATATCCTCAACCTGAACACAGATTACTGAGAAACCAAAAGTTGATGAGGGTATCTTCTGATTTTTTCCGAAGGCAAAACCTGCCATTCCATAATCAATCCCTGGTAGCCATTTTGTATAATTTGCGCTGAAAGAAACTCTTGTCTTTGATAAACCAGCAGGATTTAAGAAGACCTCTGAAATACCTGCTGCAGTTGCACAACCTATTTCACCTGATCCAGCAATCCTTACAGAGGGTTCAATTTTTAAAAAAGCAGCCTCCTCAAAACCCCAGAGAGATACAGAAATTAAAACTATTAATGCTATCTTTTTCATTTTTCCCCCCTTATTTAATTACTGCAACCTTTTTTGTAACTAGTTCATCACCTGCCTCTACCCTGTAAATATATATTCCCCTTGGTATCCTTGATAAATTCCAGATAATTTTATTTATTCCACGAACAGGATTTTTTAGAGAAATAATTTCTACAAGGTCGCCTGAAATATCATAAATTTTAACATTTACTTCCTTTGGAAGTTTCTTTTTCTCAGGATTCAAATAGAAAAACAGAGTTGCACTATTTACTCCTTTTATTGGGTTAGGAGCAAAATAAACATTTGCTGCAGGAAGCAAAGCTTTCCCTTTTGCCTCATAAGATTCACCAAGAATATAAACTATTGTATCAGAAGAAAAACTTGTAAAATCAGCTTCATAAATATTTTCTTTTGACAGAATAGTTTTTCTCGGATGTCTTCCCCAGTTCTTTGTATCAAGAAGATGGAGTTCATCCTCATTCATTCCCTCTACTTTCTCTTCAGGATATGTAATTCTTAAATGAATTGGCTGTTTGGGCTGCGCCTTTGAAATAATCTCAAAGAAAATACCTGTATATGGAATAGAATCAGGTGGGGAAGGAGCATTGAAAGGTGTTGAAATAGTTATTCTTGATGTATCAGAGAATGCATTTGCAGGAACTGAAAAATGAAGAAGTTCATCA
>CBFGJR010000059.1:0-4202 GCA_965649145.1 Caldifarciminota bacterium
TCTCAAATCAGGGTAATTTTCATCAGCAAATCCACCTCCTTTTTCAGGTTCTCCTCCAACAGAAGAAATATATCTTTTCCAGGATACATTTCTCAAACCAAAAGAAATTCCCAAAGGTGATTTTTCTGATTCAGACATTAAAATTGTTCCTAAATCAAAGGAAATTTCATTTAAAGTAAAAATATTTAAGCCTAAAAACCATCTACCATTAAAGGAAATAAAGCCATTTAAGTCAAAATCAGAGGGATGGGGGTCATATTTTGAACCAAGGGAAAAGGAGGTGGATGTCCCTATCTGCCAGAAAATGGGGTCCTTTGGAAGATTTGCTGTTGGGAGTTCTAAAATTGATGTAGCTCTTAATATTTGAGTTAAAATTATAAATCCAATCATAATTTCCTCCTTCTAAAATATTATACATCAAATTAGAAAATTTGTCAAAGTAAAAAAATACTATTTTATAATGCGAGGGGCGGGACTCGAACCCGCACGGGGTTTTGCCCATCAGATCCTAAATCTGACGCGTCTGCCAGTTCCGCCACCCTCGCATTATTTATTTAATAACTCCTTAACTTCTTCAATTTCAAGAAAAACATCTATTAATCTCGGATCAAACTGAAAACCAGCTTTTTCTTTCAATTCCTTTTCTATAACTTCTGGTGGTAACCTCTTCCTATAAGGTCTATCTGAATTCATTGCATCAAAGGAATCTGTAATCGTTATTATCCTTGCTATTAAAGGAATCTCTTCTCCTCTTAGACCCATTGGATAACCCTTTCCATCCCATCTTTCATGATGATGTAAAACTGCTGGTATCACATTTTTCATTCCAGGAATGGGGTCTAAAATCCTTGCACCATGATAAACATGGGTTTTCATTATCTCATATTCCTCATCTGTTAACCTATCAGGTTTCTTTAATATACTATCAGGTATAGCTATCTTACCTATATCATGCAAAATAGCAGCAAGTTCACAATTTCTCAAGTACTCTCCCTTTAAACCTATCCTTTTACCAATTTCAAGGGAAAACTCAGTCACTCTGCTTACATGTCCTGAAGTATATGGATCTTTAGCCTCAACAGAATTCGCAAGGGATGTTATTGTCCCTTTAAATAATTCTTCAAGTTCCCTGTATAAAAAAGCATTCTGTAATGCAACAGCAGCAGAAGAGGAAATAAGAGAAATAATTTCAAGATCTTTATTTGTAAATAAACCATCTTTTTTATTGATTGCTTCAATTACACCTATTATTTTTTTCTGTACTATTAAGGGATAAGCAATTAAATTTCTTGTTTTAAAACCGGTTTTTCTATCCACCTCATGATAAAATCTTTCATCTTTTGTTACATCATTGACAATTAAGGGCAATTTGTTAATAGCAACATAACCTACAATACCCTTACCCCATTCAATTTCTACTCTCTTAAGGTCTTTACTACCCTTTGTAAATTCGTAAAATGAAATTCTTTTATTCTTTTCCTCAACCTTAAAAATTGAAACTATCTCAACCTCTAAAATCCTTTTTATTTCCCTTATAATCCTCTTTATTATTTCCTCTACATTAATTAACTCTGAAAAAAATTCTCCTGTTTTACTTAAAAGTTCTATCTTATCTTTTAAAGTTTCTACATCATCAAAATATTTATTTATCAAAAGGTCTGTTAAATGATAATATATATCCTTTTCTTTAACACTTGTATTATCACTTTTAAAAAGGTATAAATAACCCTTAGGTTCTCTAACCTCATACTTTCTAACAAAATATCTAACATTATCTATAATTAAAAAATTCTCACCTTCTTTTATTTTTGATAAAATATAGTGGGCATCATCAAAGTCACTTATTATATCTCCCTTTTTAGAAATAAAAATTCTTTTTATTTTTTTTATTTTTCCCATTTAAAAAAAGCATTAACTTTTATTATACCCTTTTTAGCTTTCACATTAAAATTATACCACTCCTCAAGTAAAGAATTTGTGGAGGGAGTTATTGTTGTTACAAGGAATAACCTATCATTATCAGGAAAAAACTTACCTTTACTCTCTGGTGAATCATAATATTGTGCATCAACAGGAATCCAGCCTTTATCTTCCAAAAAAACTTCAACCCATCTGTGAAAGGTTAAATCTATACCCCCTTCTCTTTCCAAAGTGCCACCAACAAATTTTGTTGGAAAACCACCAAGCCTTATTAAAGACGACAATAAAAAAGAATATTCGGAACAGGAACCGTGTCCCTGAATAAGAGTTTTTTCAGCATTTTGCCATTTGCCATCCACACTATAAGAAAGGGACTTTGAAATTGTATCAAGAACTCCTTTTATATAATCTAAATCATCCCTTGCTCTTTTTTTTATATCAAGGGACACCTTCTTTAGAACATCAGAGTTCATACAGAGATATGGGTCATCACTGAGATATATTTCTAAATTATTTTCTTTATTTCTGTTAGAAAAATCAATCTTATTTTCAAAATCAAAAAGAACATCTATTTCCATTTTGAAAGATTTTTCTTCGTAGGGTTCCATCTTCTTAATCTTAAAAAAAGCCAGTTTCTGACCCCATTCTTCTTTCAAAATTGAATCAGGTTGAGGGGTAAATTTTAAATTAAGAATTCTTTGATAATAAATATTATCAGGTATTGCTATATAGATTCTTATATCTTCTGCTTTTAAAAATTGGTTTTGAATATTAAGAAAAAAGATTATTTTCCTTTTTATTAAAAGATAAATTAAAAGATTTATCAATTAAAAAAATTTATGCCGGAGGCGGGACTTGAACCCGCACAGGCTTTAGCCTACCGCCTCCTGAAGGCGGCGCGTCTCCCTGATTCCGCCACCCCGGCTTAAAATGGAGGTGGGGGGAGTTGAACCCCCGTCCGGAAGGATTTGGATACCGGGACTACATGCTTAGCCTGCCTTTCCATTCTCCTTTTCTCCCGGACAGGCACAGGAGAAAAGGTTTTTCCCCTTTTTATTTGTCCCTGTAAAGGAAAAGAGGATAAACCCTTACCGGGACGCTCCTTTTTCTGAAGGTTTTACCCGGGTAAGGAGCAAACCCGGGTAAACCCTGCCACCTTAATTAGGCAGCAAGTGCGTAAGCGTTGGCAGTTTTTCTTACGGGTTTTTTTCAGGGTTCCCGCACCCTGGCATGCCCCGGTTATCCGCAATTCCCACCGTCAAACCCAATTTTCACCCCCTTTTATTAAATATATATTAAAAATTTAAATTTTTCAATAAAAATAAAAAAGTGATTTATATCACACTAAAAATTAAATGTCAGGATATATAATTTAATATGTTGGATATTCATATAATCTCGCAAAATAGAAAACAGGGAAAAGCCTGCAAAATAGAAGAAAAATTATTGATTCTAATATATTTTCTCAGTGAAGTTTTTAAAATATTACCCACCCAGAATTTCATTAACCCGGAAAAAATAAAGGAAGAATTTTTAATTCAAAAACTTTAAAAATTAAGAAATCTCTTCGAGAAGTTCATTAAGTTTCTCATAGACATAGAGAGGGTCCATCTCTCTCATACATTTAAAATTTATATTTCTTACACATTTTAAGGGTTTTGGTGAATAAACAAAACAGGGAGAACATTCTAAATTTAAAAAACAAACACGGTGTTTTACTCCAAAGGGATAGAGTTTATAGGGTGAGGTAGGTCCAAAAAGGGCAAGAACAGGAACCTGGCACGCTGCAGCAAGATGCATAAGTCCTGAATCATTGGATATAAAAATTTTACAATTTTTAATTAAAGAGGCAACCTGCCTTATTTTTCTATTTCTTATTGAAATTCCATCTTTTATTTCATACTCAAGGTATCTATTCACATCCTCATCATCCGCTGAACCGAAAAATAAAAAGAAACTATCTTTAATCTTTTCTTTTATTTTATTTAATAAAATAACAAAATTTGCAATAGGCCACCTTTTTCCTCTATGACCCTTAAAAACACTTGACCCGGCATGAATTCCTATTAAAAATTTATCCTTTAAACCTTTTTCTCTTAAAAATTCCCTTTCCCTTTCTATTTCTTCTTCCTTTAAATAAATTTGAAGTGGTGGAATATCCTTAATATCAATTTTAAAAAATTCTTTCAATAACCTTACATTTTCTAAAACATTGTGAAGTTTCTCCTCTTCTTTAATTCTTCTATTTTTTAAAAAATTAAGTTCAACAAAATTTTTAACTT
>CBFGJR010000060.1:0-4155 GCA_965649145.1 Caldifarciminota bacterium
TAAAGAATATTTTTTCAGACCTTATTTTATAATACTAAAATCAGTAAACAAATTCCCTTATATCGTAAACTGCGACTTTTAAGTTTTTTTCATAACCAAAATTTTTAAAAAATTCTAATTCCCTTTTTATCTCCTCAAAATTAACCTTCTCTGGAAAAATTCCTTTAAAAGGATAATAGGGAGAAAGATATAAAATATCATTTTTATCAAATTTTATATCTTTCAATAACTCATAAGTTTTCAATTTATGTTCTTCCTCTAAATCATCTGCTATCCCGAGAAGTATAATTATTCCCACTGAAATACCCGCCCCTTTTAAATTTTGAACTAAAAAAATGAAATCATCAGAATTAAAGGGTTTATTTAACCTCTTTAGCAATCTTTCGCTTCCAGATTCAAGACCTATATAAACCCTGAAAAGAGAAAGTTCCTTCAAACCCTCCCAGAAATTTAAATTTTTTTTCCTTCCTGTCCATACATCTAAAAAGGAAGAGATTTTACTTAAATTTTCCTCTTTAAAACTATCCTTTATAATTCTTATATACTCAAAAATTCTATCCTCTGTCAATAAAAGAGCATCAGCATCACCAAGAAAAATATTCCTTCTTGCCTTTATACCTTTACCAAAAAATCTTTTTACTTTATCAATATGTAGGATTAATTCCTCCTTACTCAAAATTCTAAATTTTTCTCCTTTATAGAAATTACAGAAAGTGCATTTATTATAAGAACAACCCCTTGTAAGTTGAATATAAAGAGAAAGATACATATCAGGCGGAACTATTGGAACTTTCCCGTAAACCTCTTTAAAACTATCTATTGTGCTTTTAAAATTTTTGTAACCCTTTTTCAAAAAATCCTTTAAAAAATCCCTATTTTCTTTAAAAAATTCATCTTCCAGAATATTTTCTGCCCTTCTGTAAATTTCTTTTAAAAATCTTAAAGACTTAAACCTCCTTATTAACTTTTCTCCATCCTTCCTCTTTTTTTCAATAATCTCACCAGAAAGCCCTATTCTATACCCCTTATTTTCAAAAAAAACATAAAGAATTCTTCCCTCCTTATCAATAAAAAAAAGACTTTCATCCTCCCCAGTTAAAACTATACCCTCCTTTTTAATATTAAGCCCCGGAAAACTCTCCATTGATTAAATATTTAAAACCTCTCCACAGGATAACGCCAGTCCTTATCAAGACACATTCTTGAAATTTTTGTTATAGTTGGCGGTCTTCTTTTATGCTCATTTTTAACTATCCTTTCATATAAATCTTTCACTGCACTTTCACTTATATTTAAAAGTTCTGATGTTTCTCTAACTGATAATTCAAGGTCCACAAGAGAATAAAGAACTCTATCTATCTGATAATAGGTATAACCGAGCTCCTCCTCATCAGTTTGACCTTTCCAGAGTCCTGCAGATGGTTTTTTTCTGACTATATCCGTTGGAATACTTATATATTCAGCAAGTTGCCAGACCTGAGTTTTATATAAGTCTCCTATCGGATAAATGTCAGCACCAAGGTCTCCATACTTTGTTCCATAACCTAAAAGAAGCTCAGTTTTATTTGAAGTTCCAACAACGAGTAAATTCTTTGCATTTGAATAAAAATAAGCATAAATCATTCTGACTCTTGGCTTTAAATTTGTTAAACCCCAATCTATATCCCCTTTTATATCCTTTAAAGTTTCCCTAAATGCTGAAAGTGGCTTACTTATTGATACAATTTCATAATTAACTTTAAGTTCCTTACACAATTTTAAAGCATCATCAATATCTTCCTTTGTAGTTATACCTTCCTCAGGTAATATTAAAGCATAAGTCTTTTTATTTCCTATGGCAAAAACAGTTAATTTTAAAACAAGAGAAGAATCAACACCACCAGAAAGATTTATAACGGCACCCTTAAAATTAAACTTTTTAACCCTCTCCCTTATTGAATTTATTATTGCCTTCTTTACAAGGGGTAACTCCTCCTCCTTAAATTTAACCTCCACCATCTTCCATCTCCTCATAAGCCTTTAAAAGTTCTTCCAGAATTTCCTTTCTCAACTCCCTTAACCTCGTATCCCTTCTCCTAAGCCTTTTTGCTTCTTCAAGATCTACTTCAATTAAAACATAGTCCTCTTCAAGCAATTCCCCTGTTTTTACAATATTTCCAGATGCTGAAACATACATTGAGTACCCAAGATATGTAACTCCATCCTGACAACCTGCCTGATTGCAGAATACAAGGGGAATTATATTATCCCTTGCCCTTTGAACTAAAAAATCCTCCCATATCTCCTTTTTAAATCTTTCATAGGGAGATGCACCAAGAACAATAAGTAAATCAGCTCCTCTTAAAGCCATCGCCCTTGAAGGCTCAGGAAACCAGACATCCTCACATATTAAAATACCTATCTTCATCTCCCCTAAATCAAAAACCCTTAACTTTGTTCCCCTTTTAAAATACCTCTTTTCATCAAATAACCTGTAATTTACCAGTTGAACCTTTCTGTAATTTCCTATAATTTTTTTATTATGTATCAAACAGGCTGAATTGTAAAAAAAGCCATAACTATCTTTTTCTACATAACCTATTATGGCATAAAAATCATCAATCTCTCTTTTTATTCTATCAAGGGAAACTAAATTTTCATCCACCTTATCAAGGTATATATCCCCACCTCCATAACCAAGAGTTGAAAGTTCAGGTGTAACAAAAATAAAAACTTTTTCCTTTTTTGCCCTCTCTATTGCCTTTAAAATTTTCTTTTCATTTCCCTTAACATCACCAAGCTGAGTTGAAAGTTGGGCAAGAAAAACCTTTACTTTTTTCATATTCTATTCAAAAAGTCAAGAAAAATTTCTTTCAATTCATAAAGAGATTTTAAATCAACCCATTCATCCTTACCATGTATTCCATTACCTATTCCATAAATCATTAGAACAGGAATCCCCTTTTCTGCAAAAAACCTTCCATCAGTGGCACCGTATATCCTTCCATATTCCACCTTCCCCTTTATTTTCTTAACAGATTCTGCAAATTTTTTAAGATAGGGATTTTCCCTGTCAGTGTAAACAGGTTCTCCATAACTTTTAACCTCCATCTCTATCCCCCTTTTATCTTTTAAAAATTCTCTCAATTTAGTTTCAAAATCCTTTGCTTTCCATGGTGGAGGAAATCTAAAATCAAGTTCCATTTCTGCCTCACTGGGAACTATATTAACTGCTTTTCCAGCATTAAATTTTCCAAGGGATAAAGTTATTTTCCAGGTTGGTTCCTCAGGTGGACCTTTTTCCGAATCAACCCAGAGTTTATACTCTTTATATAAATCAATCAATTTATCAGCAGCATTTTCACCTTCCCATGGTGTTGAACCATGGGCTGATTTACCAGTTGCCCTGTATTTAACATGCAAAACACCCTTACCTTCATTCATTATCTTGAAGTTAAAGCCACCATCAGGTATTATGGCAAAATCTGGAAGCAAATTTTTATTTTTTACCCAGTATTCAACACCATCCTTTGAGCCAACCTCTTCATCTGTTGTAAAAAGAAAACCAATATTTTTTTTAATTTTTTTCTCAATAAGTTCTAAAAAAAGCAAAATCATTGAAGCACAGGAACCTTTCATATCAAAAGAACCCCTCCCATATATTCTTCCATCCTTTTCATAAGGAATAAACTGTTCCTCAGAATCAGGGGGAACAACATCAAGATGACCTGAAAATAAAACCAAAGGATTATAATTTTTTTCAAAGGATAAATAAATTGAAGGTTTATTATTAATCTCAATTCTTTCTATAAAAAGAGGTTTATCTTTAAAAATATTTTCTACATAATCAACTATCTCTTTTAAAGCCTTTAAATTATTGCTTTCTGAAGGAATTTTTATTAAATCAAAAAGTATCTTTTTTAAATTTTCCAAATTTACTGAGAAAGATAAAATAATAAACTTCTCTCAAATTTTTTATCAAGATAAATCTCACAGGACCATTCACCTGTAGTATCACTAATACTTGTAATCACAGAAAATATTGTAATGAGTTTTGTAGAATCAGAATCAACAAGAATGGAATCACGGGCAAAATCTCCTCCGTCAGGTTTGACCCAGAAACAACTTATTTTATGTTTACCTTTCATCCCCATCCAGTAAATCCAGAGATTTATT
>CBFGJR010000061.1:0-4081 GCA_965649145.1 Caldifarciminota bacterium
AATATAAATGAATTCCCAGTCTTTTAAATTAAACTTATTTATAAAATCATCTATTTCTTTAATCAGAACGTCAATGTTTTCAGCTTCGTTATACCCTGGTATTAAAATACTTACCCTCTTTATGGGAAAATTCCCCTCCTTTCAATAGCATCTATAATTCTTGATAAACCTATTATAAGGGCTGAAGTTCTCAAGTCAGTCTTTAATTCTTCGCTTTTCCTTATTACCACATTCAATGCCTCTTTCAAAATTTCTTCAAGTTTTTCAAAAATTTCCTTTTCCTTCCAGAAATAATACTGGAGGTCCTGAACCCATTCAAAATATGAAACAATAACTCCTCCTGCATTAGCAAGAATATCAGGAATTATATAAACTCCCTTATCAATAAGGATTTTTTCTGCATCAGGAGTAACAGGACCATTTGCACCCTCCACTATTAACCATGCTTTTATTTTATCAGCATTTTTCTCTGTTATCTGTCTCTCAAGGGCAGCAGGAATTAAAATATCTACATCCAGTTCGAAGAGCTCCCTATTTTCTATAAAATCACCCTCCCCTTTTATTTCTTTTAGAAATTTCTTTTCTTTCATTAATTCTAAAATTTTCTTTATATTCAATCCCTTCTTATTGTATATACCTCCTGATACATCAGTTACAGCACATATCTTTGCACCTGCTTCATAAAAAGATACGGCTGCAACAGAACCAACATTTCCAAATCCCTGTATAGCTATTCTCTGTTTTTCTAAATTCTTATTTTTTATTTTCAAAAATTCTCTTGTAACAAAGAAAACACCCCTACCTGTGGCTTCCCTTCTTCCCACAGATCCGCCAAGAGAAACGGATTTTCCGGTTACTATACTTGGTGTTGTGAAACCCTGAAACATAGAATAAGTATCCATTATAACATCCATTATCATATCATTTGTGTTTACATCAGGTGCAGGAACATCTCTATAAGGTCCTATTAAGGGCAAAATACCCGATGTATACCTTCTTGTTAATCTTATTAATTCTCCTTGTGAAAGTTTTGTTGGGTCAACCTTTATTCCTCCTTTACCTCCACCAAAGGGTATATTAACAAGCGCATTTTTTAAACTCATCCAGGCTGAAAGGGCTGCTACTTCATCAAGAGTAACATCAGGATGGTACCTTATCCCACCTTTTGCAGGTCCCCTTGCAGTTGAATGCTGCACTCTGTAACCTGCAAAACATTTTATTTCTCCATTGTCCATAACGACAGGTATAGAAACCCTTAAAACTCTTTCAGGTTCTAAAATTGTCTCAAAGTATTTTTCATTAAGTTTTCCAACATTAAAAGCCTTTTCCGCCTGCTGGGCGACCATTTTAAAAACTGGTCCCCAGACTTCGTCCTTTTCAATTCCTTTTAATAAACTTCTTTTGCCTGCTGTGGTATCCATTGCTTATAAAATTCTTCAAGATATTTTCTTTTAATTTTAGATAACTCTGTTTTGGGCAAAATTCCCATTAAATTCCATCCAATTTCAAAGGTTTCCTCTATTGTTCTTTCTTTTTCTCTTTGATTCAGCATCACATTTTCAAATTCATCGGCAAGTTTTAAATATTTTTTGTCTATATCACTTAGAGCATCTTCTCCAACAATAGCTACAAGTTTTCTTAAATCCCTTCCTCTTGCATAACAGGCATATAACTGGTCCTTCCATTCCCTGTGATAAGCTTTCGTTTTGCCTTCACCTATACCTAAATTCATAAGTCTTGATAAACTCATTAAGATATCAATTGGTGGAAAAATACCTTTTCTGTGAAGTTCCCTTGATAGAACAATCTGTCCTTCTGTAATGTAACCCGTAAGGTCAGGAATTGGATGGGTAATATCATCATCAGGCATTGTCAAGATTGGTATCTGAGTGATTGACCCCTTTTTACCCCTTATTCTTCCTGTTCTTTCATACATAGTGGCAAGGTCTGTATACATATATCCAGGGTAACCTCTTCTCCCAGGAACCTCTTCCCTTGCCGCTCCAATTTCTCTTAATGCTTCACAGTAATTTGTCATATCAGATAAAATAACAAGGACATGGTAATCAAGCTCAAAAGCAAAGTATTCTGCGACTGTTAGGGCAAATCTTGGAGTTAAAAGTCTTTCTACAGCAGGGTCATCAGCAAGATTGACAAAGGCAACTATTCTACCAAGTGCTCCACTTTCCTTGAATTCTTTCATAAAATAAGCATACTCCCTTGAAGTTAAACCCATTGCTGCGAAAATTATTAAAAATTCTTCTCCCTCTCCTCTTACCTTAGCATATTTCATTATCATTGCTGCAATTTCATTTGCCGGAAGTCCTGCACCAGAAAAGATTGGTAATTTTTGACCTCTCACCAGTGTATTAAATCCATCAATTGCAGAAATTCCTGTCTGGATAAAGTCAGAAGGCTTATCTCGCGCAATTGGATTTATAGCAGCACCTACTATTGGTAATCTCTTTTCAGGAGTTGGTGCGGGAAGACCATCTATTGGTTCCCCTCTACCATTAAAAATCCTTCCCACAAGTTCTCTTGAAACACCGATATGAACCTGGTCTTCCAGAAATCTTACCTTAGTTGAAGATACATCAAGTCCCAGTGTCCCTTCAAGAACCTGAATTACAGCATATTTTTCAGAGACTTCAAGAACCTGTCCCTTTCTTTTTGTTCCATCTGGCATTATAATTTCCACAAGTGCTGCATAGGAAAAATCTTTTGCCCCTTCCAGGAATAAAAGAGGGCCCGATATATATGACACTGTCTGGTATTCTTTTGTTGAAAGTTTTTCCATTTTTTCCTCCCTATGTTATAAAATTATTTTTTAAAGTTTAATTATAATAAAAAATATGAAGAAAATAAAAACAGTTTTTATAACAGGTTCAAGAGCTGAGTATGGTCTTTTATACCCGGTTATGAGAACTTTCAAAAATTCACCTGAATTTGATTTTAAAATTGTTGTTACAGGTTCCCATCTTTCACCTTTTTTTGGTTTAACAAAAAAATGTATTATTAATGATGGTTTTAATATTGATTTTGAAGTTCCCTTTCATCTGGATTCAGACCTTCCTGAAAGTTTTCCCGTTTCCCTTGGGCAGGGTGTTATTCAGTTTACACAGGTATTTAAATTTTTAAAACCTGATATTATTTTTGTTCTCGGAGATAGAATTGAAATACTTGCAGCTAGTCTTTCTGCAAACCTTTTATTTATACCTCTCGCCCATATCCATGGTGGAGATAACACGAGTTCTTTACTGCCTGATACATATATAAGACATTGTGTTTCAAAATTATCTCACATTCATTTCCCTGCCACTATTAACAGTAAGAAAAACCTTGTAAAAATGGGTGAAGATAGGAAAAGAATTTTTGTTGTGGGCAATCTTGGTGTTTATTCTCTTAATTTTAAGGAAATTCCGAATTATGGTGATTTAATAAAAAAATATAATCTCTTTAAAGAAAAGGAATATGCACTTTTAATTCACCATCCCCATCCTTTTGAAAAGGATAAATCGCTTTTGGAACTTAAATTTATTGTGAAATGTCTTTCTGAGCATAATATGCCCTTTGTTGCAATTTCTCCCAATACTGATCCAGGGGGTAGAGAAATGAAAGATTTTCTTTTTAAAGAGTATCAGAATAAAAATTTTATTTTTTTTGATAATTTGCCTTTCAGAGAATTTTTATGTATTATGAAAAATGCAAAATTTATGATAGGGAATTCTTCAAGTGGCCTTTATGAAGCCTGTCTTTTTAAAGTTCCTGTGCTTAATGTGGGAAGGAGGACAGAATTAAGGGAAAGGGGAGGATATATATACGATGCTTTAACCTTAAAAGATGTTGAAATCGGGATTAAAAAGATTTTAAAGGGTGAATCTTTTAAATTTATTCCCTCGCCCTTTAAAAGGATAAGGGGTGATTTAATAATTAAGAAAGTTATAATAAATTTCTTTAAAAAATTTACAAAGGAAGAAATTTTCAATAAAAAATTGAATATTTTATGAAGATTATAAAGACGAGGGAAGAATGGGAAAGAATTCTTGAAAAATTTGAAAAACATGATGTTTTTTATACCTAT
>CBFGJR010000062.1:0-2985 GCA_965649145.1 Caldifarciminota bacterium
CATTATACCTGTAATAGAAAAAATTAGAGAATAACAAAAATTTATATTCAAATTAACCAAGATTTTTTCATCAGAACCTACTGAATAACCTATTACAAAAAGAAAAATTGCAATAAGAATATACAGAATAATTTCCAAGAATCTATTTAAAAAGGTAAATTTTTTTAATAAAAAACCAGTAATAATACCAGTTAGAAAAAATATAAAAATATTTATCATTAATTAAAAACCTGTGAAATTATTTTACCTACAAAATGAGAAATAATCACCACGAGAGTAGCAATAATTAAATGTTCAGATACAACTTTTAAGGGATTTTCAAACTGAATTTTTGAAAGATAGAAACTCAGAATTGTAAGAACAGAAAAACCCCATAAAATATTAACGATCACTGCTACATTTAATTTTAAGAATAAAATAGGCAAAATAAAAGTAGAAGCAAATATAAATTTTGCTAAAAAGGTTGAAATTGTTGAAACCCATATTTCCTTTCCAGAATGCACATTTTCCGATTCCTCAGAAATATGAATTCCAAGAGCATCTGAAAAAGCATCCGCAATTGCAATTGTAAGAATTCCTCCTATCACTGCAAGCCTTGAACTTGTGCCTGAGAAAAGACCAACCATAAGACCCATTGTTGTTATTATTCCTGATGTCATTCCAAAGGCAAATCCAACTGTAATTGAATGCTTCATAATCAATATTTCTTTTGAACTTTTACGAAACTTGATAAATAAGTAAATATTGGAGACCAATCAGGTTGAGAAAAAGATACATTGGAATCGGAGGGAGATGTATCCTGAGCATGACTATTTGGTCCACCAGTCGTAAAAACTTCAATAAAAAGGGAATCAGGACTTGAAAGAAGAGAATCTGGTATTGAAAACTCTAAAAACTTACCCGACTTATAACCTTGCTCCCCTCCCTTATCAGGAAGAATTAAATATTGCCAGGAAGAACCATTCCATTTACACAGCTGGGCATTTTCAAGGATATCGCTCCCAGGATGCCAGACATAAAGTATATATTTAGGATAAAAGGGATTTGAAGAATCACCTGCAGCAACTTTCCTTCCCCAGGGATCAGAAGATGCCCCTGATGGTGTAATTGAGTTTGTGAAAATATATATTCCAAAGGCAAGACCGTAATTTGGTCCTGAATGAACATTAAAACCTATAAACCATTTATCACCTATATGACAGGCCCACAGGGAATCTAAATCAAGATGTGGTACACTTATATCAGAGCGAGGATCATGACCCACAAGGTCCTCTGGCAAAAAATCATTCACTCCATCAATAATTATGGGGTTTCTCAGGGTACTTTTATTCAGAAGAAAACTTACATTTTTTATTTCTCCATAATTTAAAAATAAATAAAGGGTTTCAGGAGAATAATTATTGGAAGTAGCAATTATTTTAAAAGAATCATCAATAAGATCACTGAATTCGAAAGAATTATCCGAGGAAAGAGTTGTATAACTTCTTAAAAGAGTATCAGAATTTTTATAATAAAGATAAACTTTTGAAACTGGATAGGGAGGATTAACTGTATCCTCAAAATTTACCTTACCCTTAATAGTTCCTGTTCCTCTTATTTTTTCAATTCTGTAAAATAAAGAATCTTCAAGTAACAAAAATTTATAATAACCTTCCTCTAAAAGACTTGCTGAAATATGGGTTCCCTCACCGGAAACAAGTTCAAGTTTACCGTAAAGGGTTGTATCTTCCCAGGAAGTTCCAAAGGAAGGGTCCCACTTTTTATCAGGGACAAATTTAAACATTAAATTCTTTTTATATTTAAATTTTTTAATTATTTCCCACCTGTAATCAGAAACAAGTTCCATAAAGGAATTTGGGTCATTAAGATTCCACCCCTGAAAATCTCCTGCAAGTTGCATCGTGCTGTAATTTGAAAGATAGTAATTACCGGGTAACTTAAAATAGGGATTTTCTTTTTTCTTACAGGATAAAAAAATTAATAAAATTATCAAAAAAAACTTTTTCATTTCACCCTTAAAATTGAATTAATATAAGGACCATTTTGAATCCTCTCAGGATTTGATGGGTCAAGTATCCAGTTCACCCCATCAATAACATATTTATACTGGTATACTCCCGGATATAAAACTTTTATAATCGTCCATATACCATCACCTTTCACCCTGTCACCTTTTTCACCATCATCATTCATCCTGTCAATATTAGGATTATAAACACCATTTGCAGTACCTCCCCAGGCATTAAAATCTCCTGCAAGTGTCACATACCTTGCGGAAGGAGCATAAATTTCAAAAATCACAAACTTTTGGTTTCCTTTTTTTAAAACTCTTATTTCCTCAGGAACATCCTTTTCATCAATTATTCTTGGAGGCAAAACTCTTGGTCTTATAGAATTCCAGATAAAGCAGGAAAAAAAAATTAAATAAAAAAGAAACAAAAATTTCATAATTAATTATTTAAAAAAATTTAATGGATTTTCAATTTCAGGAATAATTAGGTCAAAACCTTTAAAATTTCCCTCTTTTGCCCTGTTCATAATTTTTTTAACAGTTAAACCATTCTTTTTTAAAAATTCGGCTATTCTATCACCTTCTTTAATTGATGCTTCAAAAGGGTTATAAACTACAAAAAAAGTGCCTTTTTTAAACTCAGGGTAAAATTTTTCATAGGTATTAAAATTCTCTTTAATCCTTTCATATACAGGGTCTTTCTCAATTTTTTCTCCAAGAATCTTTTTAAGTTCGAGAATCTTTTTTCTCTGATTTAATAGAAAATTCAAAAGTTTTCTCCTCATGAAAATAAGAGAAATTATTCTTAAAGAAAGACCCGTAGGTGGCATATCAAAAATCACCCTATCATAATTATCAGAAAATCCTTTGATAATAAGGTCAATTATACAATCTTCCTCTACACCAGGTAAAAACCTAAAATTTTCTGTAAGGGAATCATTTTCAAATAAAACAAAAAGGGGTGAAATCTTTTC
>CBFGJR010000062.1:2995-4075 GCA_965649145.1 Caldifarciminota bacterium
AAGAGCCTTTTTTTCAATTAATTTTTCTATATCAGGTTCAAATATAAAAATATTTTTAAAAATCTTTAATTCTTTTTTTTCTTTTAAACCAAGATAATCTGAAATGTTATGAGCAGGGTCAAGGGAAAAAAGTAAAGTATTTTTTCCAAAAAATTTTGAAAGAAGTATTGAAAGAGTTGTTTTTCCTGCTCCACCCTTTCCGAGAAAGAAAAAAAACTTATGAGATATCAAAAAATCCGAGTACTTCTGAAAGGGCATCATCATTAAAAAGAAATTTTTTATTTTTTATCTCTTCTATCAAATAAGGATAAACTTCAAAAAAAAGAGATAAAGGTAAAAAAGGAGAAAGGCCGATAAGGGGAGAAAATATAATCATTAAAAAAACTTTTTCCCTTTCATATAACTCCTTTTCAATTTTTGAAAACAATATTTTTTTAAAAGGATTTCTCACTTAAAGATTTATAAAAATTAATAAATAAAATTGAATTTAAATAAAGCATTGAAAGAATCATAATAGTAATGAGAATTTTTTGAAAGAAATTCATAACATGAGAAGAAACAAAAGGAATAACATAAAAAATATACCATATAAAAGCAAGAGTTACAGTTAACCATAGAAAAAGTGAGGGTATAAGGATTAAAAATTTAAAAATACCCTTTACCTTTAAAATTTTTATTACCCAGAGAGAGATAGTTAAAAGGGCTAAAGATGCTAAAAGCTGGTTTGCACCACCAAAGGATGGCCATAACAGGGACCATGAACCCTGGACTGCAAGAAGATAGCCGAAAAGAACAGGTATGAAGGAAAAAAGATATTTATTTTGAAATTTATAAAAGTAAGGTTTTTTAATTATAAAAGGGTCTGTAAGTTCCTTTAAAATATACCTTGCAATTCTACCACAGGTATCAAGAGTTGTTGTTGCAAAAGAGGATACCCATAAAGATGCAAATATAAGTATAATTTTTTCAGATATAAAATTAAAGGAAGAGCTAAAAGCCCTTGCATAACTCTTCGCAAAAATTCCAATTGGGCCTCCAATTTTAACAATCTCTGAAAGATAATCCTTACCAACATTTATT
>CBFGJR010000063.1:0-3983 GCA_965649145.1 Caldifarciminota bacterium
AAAACAAGAGTATCGTTGACCGAGCGGATACCGGGTGAGGTTATCCTATTTCCTATGGGAAAAAACGCATCCAGGTATATATTCCAGGTTTCTCCATTATCCGTTGATCTGTGAACTAAAAAATGATACTTTGATCCATCAAAATATGCAGAAGCTGTGTAAAGTTCACCGTTTGAAAGAGATGTTATTTTAACATCGAATACCTCGTTTCTTGGATCAATTCTTACATCATTTCCCCATTTTAAAATATTTTGGTCAGGGTTTGAACTTTCATCCATTAATTCTCTACCCGGTTTTGAATTGTATCCAGAGTTCATAGGTGAGTAATCTTCTTTCCTGTTCATTTTCCACCATTGATGTAAGTATTTTGAAATTTTTTCAGCAAGTTCTTTATTTCCTGATTCCCTTGCATTTATCAATTCTTTTTCAGCAATTTCAGGATTGAAATTCTCAGGAAGAGTTATTTTTACTTTTGAATTGCTGTTTTGTATGTATACCTTACCTGTGATTTCTCTTCCTGTGTATCCCAATAGGATTGAACCTATTATTACACTTAGAATTATTTTATACATACTAACCTCCTTTTATATCAGGGACTTTAACCCTCTACTTTACCCCGCTTTATAACTCAAAGATAAAGTAGGTTTTTTATTATACCATAGATTTTAAAAATAATCAAGTGATTTATATCACATTTTTTAAAAGTATTCTTTAAAGGCAAAAATGCTGAAAATACCACCTGTATGAAGAAATATTGGTTTTTTATAATTTTTCTTTTCCATTAAAAATCCGTAAAAGGCTTTTCCTGTATATACAGGGTCAAGAATTATCCCTTTTTTTGCCATTTCCTTTATAATTTCAATTTCCTCCTTATAAGGAATACCATACCCTCCCCCTATATATTTGTCATAAAAAATAAATTCCTCTTTATTAAAGTCAACTTTGATTTTGTATTTTTCAATTGCCCTTTTTAGAATTTTTTCAATTTTTTCCTCAAAGAATTCTTTATTTCTTGTGACAGGAACTCCACAGATATCAATTTCAAGGTTTAAAATTTTTTTTCCAAGAAAAAGTCCAGCATAGGTTCCTCCTGAACCAGCAGCACAAAAAATTGAGTCAATTTTATTTTTTAATATAAATTTTTCCATTTCAAATAAAGCATCCACATATCCCCATAATCCCAGTTCGTCAGAGCCACCTTCAGGTATTATAAGCACTTTATTTCCCTTTGTTTCTTCAGAATTTTTGTATTCTTCCATTATTTTATCTATTTCCTCATATTCTTTTTCTTTTAAAAAATGTATTTCTGCTCCAAAAAGACAGTCCAGAAACAGGTTTCCTTCGTATAGTTCTGGTTTTTCTCCCTTTAAAAATAAAACAGGTTCAAAATTTAATTTTTTCGCAAGGTAAGAAGTTGCTCTTGCATGATTTGATTGAATTGCTCCACATGTAACTATTTTTTTGACTTTTTCTTTTTTGGCTTTATAAAAGAAATATTCTAATTTTCTTATTTTATTCCCTGAAGCAACAAGAGATGTTAAGTCATCCCTTTTAATAAAAATTTTTTCCCCTCTGAAATCAATTTTATCAATCGGTGTTTCATTGAAAATAAGATTTAATTTTTTTGGTCTCATATCTAAAAATAAGAAATTTTTTTATTTGATTTCAAAATAGTGATATTTTATAATTTACTTTTAAAATCAAAAATAGGAGGAAAATTTATGAAAAAACCTGAAATTTATAGAATCTCAGGTGCACTTGTAGTTGCTAAAAACATGAGAGGAGCGAGGATGAATGAGATTGTTAGAGTTGGAAAGGAAGGTCTTGTGGGAGAAATTATAAGACTTAAAGAAGACCTTGCTTATATTCAGGTTTATGAGGATACTTCGGGACTTTTTGTTGGTGAGCCTATTGAAAGAACAGGTGAATCCCTCTCTGTGGAACTTGGTCCAGGTCTCCTTACCACTGCTTTTGATGGTGTTCAAAGACCTTTACAGGTTTTAAGGAATAAAGTTGGTGATTTTATTAAAAGAGGAGTTGTTGCATATGCTCTTGATAGAAATAAAAAATGGGATTTTGTCCCACTATTAAAAAAGGGGGATGAAGTTTGGCCAGGAAGAATCCTGGGAGAAGTAGAAGAAACACAGAGTATAAGACACAAAATTTTAGTTCCTCCTAATGTTAAACTTTCGAGGATCAAGGAAATTAAAAGTGGTTCTTTTACAGTTGAAGATGTCATATGTATTCTTGAAGATGGAACAGAATTGAAACTATATCATAGATGGCCTGTTAGAGTTCCAAGACCCTTTAAGAAAAGGTTGGGACCTGAAAAGCCTTTAATAACTGGACAGAGAGTTCTTGATTTTTTCTTCCCGATAGCCCTGGGAGGTAATGCTGCGATTCCAGGTGGTTTTGGAACGGGTAAAACTGTAGCAGAGCAGACCCTTGCAAAGTGTTCCCTTGTTGAAGTCGTTATCTATATTGGTTGTGGAGAAAGGGGTAATGAGATGACAGAAGTTCTTATTGAATTTCCTGAACTTGATGACCCCTTCCATAAGGGTGCTCCACTTATGGATAGAACTATTTTAGTTGTAAATACATCAAATATGCCAGTTGCAGCAAGAGAGGCTTCAATTTATGTTGGAATAACCCTTGCTGAATACTACAGGGATATGGGTTATAATGTTTTATTACTTGCAGATTCCACATCAAGATGGGCTGAAGCCCTGAGGGAAATCTCTTCAAGACTTGAGGAAATGCCCGGAGAAGAAGGGTACCCACCTTATCTTGCTGCAAAGCTCGCTGCCTTTTATGAAAGAACCGGCAGGGTTATTCCCCTTGCAGGTGATGAGTATGAGGGTTCTGTTACTGCTGTTGGTGCTGTATCCCCTCCTGGTGGTGATTTTTCTGAACCTGTTACTCAGAGCACATTGAGGGTTGTAGGAGCTCTGTGGGCTCTTGATACAGCACTTGCTTATAGAAGACATTATCCAGCAATAAACTGGTTAAGGTCCTATACCCTTTATTTTGAGCTGATGGAAAAGTGGTTTAAGGAAAATGTAGCCCCTGATTTTCCTGAATTAAGAAGATGGGCAGGAGAAGTTTTGCAGAAGAATGCTGAACTTGAAGAAATTGTTCAACTTGTAGGACCTGATGCCCTTGAAGACCATGAAAGGTTACTTCTTGAAACAGGAAGAATAATTAGGGATGGTTTTTTACAGCAGAGTGCCTTTGATGAGGTTGATTATACCTGTCCCCTTGAAAAGCAGTACGGTATGATGAAGGTTATTCAAAAATTCTTTTTTATAGGTGAAAAGGCATTGAAAGAAGAGATTGAAATTGAGAAAATTTTAAATCCTGAACTTATTGATAGAATAATAAGATTAAAGGAAAAACCACTTGAAGAATTTAAAACAGAAGTAGAATCAGTTGAAAAAGAAATTGAAAATCTTTTATTGAAAGAGAAAGCAGCCTTATAGTTTTATTTTAAAAAGGATAAAGTGTTTATTTAAGATAATTTATGAGTCCTCATAGATGGTGGAGGCGATGGAATTATTAAAATGTTCTCTCTTTTTTCATAGTTTTCTTTTCTATCTTGCCAGACATCAGTTTCTTTTTCTATTTCAACATGTTTATCAATAATACATTTTTTTACAATGCTTTTCTTTCTTATTCTTACTCCGTAATGAATTATTGAATCTTCAATAATAGCATTTTCTTCTATAATACAGTTTCTACCTATTATGGAATTTATAACTTTGGCTCCTTTAAATATCCTTGTTCCCTCCGAGATTATTGAATTATGAACTTCTGCATTTTTTTCTATAAAACAGGGGGGGTCTTTAAAACTTACAGTTCCTATTGTCCAGTGGGGATTCCATAAATTTAAAGGAGGGGGAATTTTTAACAAATCCATATTAGCTTCATAATACTCCTTTATTGTGCCTACATCACGCCAGTAGTGAGTTTCTTCACCTCTTATT
>CBFGJR010000064.1:0-3937 GCA_965649145.1 Caldifarciminota bacterium
ATTTCTTTATTTTTCCTTTATAATTTATTTATGAAAATAATAAATGTTCCAAAGGTTTTAAGGGAAAAATTGGGTGATGATGGAGTAGAAGCACTTCTTAATTATACAATAAAAAAATTATTTTGTTAAAAAAGGATTATTCTCGTTCTTTAATCAACTTTTAAAAGTATTTTCTAACCTTTTTTTAAATCATTCTATCAGTTTCTTAAATCATACTTTTAGCCTCTTTTTATACTTTCTCTGAAGAATTATTATAAAGGTATAAGTTAAATTGAAACCTGTTCACTGATTTTAATATACTAATCTTAGTTACTATGCATATTAATGGAAATTACTGGATTAGTATTCAGGATATAGGTGGATTTACTTCCCTGAGTGAAGAACTTGCAAAAAAAGGTAAAGAAGGTACAGAAGAATTATATTATATAATTAAAAGATTTTTTAGAGAAGCAGAAGAAAAAATATCAAATTATAATGGAATTATTTTTAAACTAGCAGGCGATGCTTATTACGCAATATTTCCCGCCTACATTGAAGAACAAAAAATAAAAGAATTAGGTAATGAACTTTTACATCTCAATATACTTAATAGAACCAAACTTAAAACGAGATTTGTTGCGGTCAAAGGTTATATAAAAGGTGAATGGATTGAAATTCAGGATAAATACAGAGACCTTATCATTGCTGGAAAAGCAATTTATGACCTTGACCTTCTTGAAGAAAATACACCAGCGGGTGAGGTTAGGATTATTGCAGGAACAAACAAGATAAAAGACTCATCGGTTCCCTTCATTCAATTAAAGTCAAAAATAATAACTCACCGTGCAGCACATAGCCCTATGTATGTTGCATTTCTTGAAGTACATCAGGATTTTCTAATAGCACATGAAATAAGTGATTTCTTTCGCAATCGAAAAGAAAAAATCAAACTTCTCAAGTGGATACCTTCAAAGAATACATTCAAAGCCTTACTCATAGCTGGTTTTCCTTTATTCTCGGGTAAGGAGGCTGAAATCATAATTGATAACTTCAATGAATTGAAAAAAGATTTCAAAAATTTTACAATGAGAATGGGAGTTTCAGCAGGTGTGGTTTTTACTGCTGAAATAAAAACCAAAAGATTCAGGGAATTTGCAGTAATAGGTGATAAAGTGAATGTAGCGGCACGTTTATGTTCAATTGCTCCTTTTAATAACATATACTTTTCAGAAGAAATTGAAAAGACTCTACGCGGTAAATATCATATCATTAATTTAGGTTCAATAAAATTAAAAGGTAAGAAAGAAGAAGTAAGGGTATTCCGTCCCAGTGAAAAAGTTTCCTATGTGTTTGAACCCTCACTATTTCCCTTTAAATTCGTAGGAAGGAAGAAAGAAATAAAAAAAGCATTACAGCTTTTGAAGAAAAAAAGAAGTTTCTGTTTTGTGGGTGATGCCGGGACTGGCAAATCACGGATGTTATATGAGATAAGAAAAAAAATAAGAGATAAGAGTGTTATTGAAGTTGGACTATCTCCTCTTTCGCCCCCATTATTTTTTATTAAAGAAGTATTTAAACACTTTCCAGAAGGTGAGTTTTCAGAATTGAAAGGATACATTGAAAGCAAAGTTAGCCTTCCCTTCGCAAGAGTTGTTGACCTATTAAGAAAACTTTTCAAAATCAAAAAGGATCTTATCATATTTATCGATGACCTTCAATGGCTTGATGATGCTTCCTTTTCATTACTGAAAGAACTTTTACCCTTACCCTTTATTATAGTTGCCTCATCTCGACCAGATGGTGAAAAATTTATTAATGGACTTAAAATAAAAAAATTCCTACTCGAAAATCTATCAGTACCTTCTTTAATTGAACTTTTCAAGAATATTATGGGTTTACCTCCGGATAAAAAACTCCTTAGTTTTATCATAGAAAAAACTCAGGGTAACCCCTTCTATTTTGAGCAAATTCTAAAAGACATAAACATAAAGAACTTTATAATTAAAAGGGATAAATATTTTACAATTCCCGATGTTAGAAAAAATTTACCCTTCAGCATTCAATCTATTATATTATCTCAATTCAATAATCTCCAGGAAAAAATAAAAAAAGGATTGGAAATTGGAGCCTGTATGGGCAGAGAATTTTCTCTAATAACTTTAAAAAAATTACTAAAAGCAAAAAAAATAGACCTCAAACAAGCACAGAAACAGGGTATAATAATCCTATCAGATTCAATCTGTATATTCAAACATAGCCTTATTCATGAAGCAATACTGGAAACTATTGTGGAAAGTAACAAAACAAAATATCACAGGATGATCGGGGAATTATTTATTAAAGAAAAAAGAACATCCTACGAAATTGCTTATCACCTGACAGAAGGGAAAAAACCATATAGAGCACTACCTTACTGGCTTGATACTTACACAAGCCTCTGTGACCAGGGTTTACTCAATGAGATTACCACAATAATTAACAGTCTATTAATCAACAGGAACGAGCAAATAAGGAATATCGGCATGTTAATAAATAGCCTCTATCTTACAAGAATGACAGATTATTACGACGCAGAAAAAATATTTTTGGAACTGCTGAAATATAAATCATTAAAAAAAGAAACTCTTTTTGGACTTGCAAGCTTGTATGACTGGAGCAGTCAATATGATAAGATGGGATTAGTTTTAAGTAAACTGAATAATTTTAAAATGAACATTGATGAAAAACTGGAGTACTTTGAATTATGCGGTATTTATTATGATATGACCGGGCAAAATAAGAAAGGGCTTTCTTATTACAAAGCCGCACTTACATTAGCTAGAAAATTTAATCGTAAAAATGCAATTTCATCGAATCTCTACAATATCGGCTGGATTTATTTTAAACAAAAAGATTATTCACGCTCGGAAAGATACTTTCTTAAATCATTAGAATATATGAGTCAAGGAGATTTATTTTCAGAGGGTGCCTCTCTTCTGCGACTTGGTCAGATTGAAATGTTAAAACAAAATTTTGAGATTTCCTTGAATTATCTTAAAAAAAGCCTTAAAAACTTTCAGCTCACTGGTTTTCCATATTGGGAAAGTATAGCACTGGGCGCTCTTGCTGATCTCTATATTATGCTTGATAATAAGCAAATGGCTTTTCGGTTATCACAAAAAACGGACAAGGTTGCAAAAATAGCAAATTTAAAACCGTTTCATACTTATATGTTCCATCTTTATTATGGCAATTTGAACAGTTTTATCAAGGAAATTACCGGGAAGGAAAAAGAATATCCAGAATTATACTTCCTCTATCTTCTTGCAAGGGGGAAAAAACAAGAAGCATTTACTTTTTTGAAAGAACATAATTTAGAACATATCATACCTGACAAAAAAAAATTAAAACAGAAAACATTTCCTCTCAGTTTCTTGACAATATATAAAAAATACGCCAATATTGACTAATATAATTGTTTTTCTCAATAAGGAGAAATTATAATAACAAATCTGAAAAAAATATTAATTCTTGTTTCTTCAACCGGTGCTGGTCATAAGATTGCAGGTATTGCCTTAAAAGAACTTATAGAAGACCTCAATAAAGAAAAAGTTTTTTTAATTGATGCCTTAAAATTAAGTAAATTTCCCTATTCAATTTCAGATAAAATTTACTATTTTTTAAGCAATCTGCCTCCTTTGTGGAGTTTTTTCTATTATTCTTCAAATAATGAAAATTATGAAAAATTTTTAAAGATACAGAATTATTTTCTGATAGATATAGTAAAGAAAATTATTGAAGAGATAAAACCTGACATAGTTTTTTGTACTCACCCCTTTTTTGTCCCTGTTCTTTCTGAATTAAAACATATTAAAAATTTTAAAATTATATCAGTAATAACAGATTTTGGAGAAATTCATAAAGCCTGGCTTATAGAGAATTATGACTTTCTCTGGATACCTTCTCTATTTACTAAAAA
>CBFGJR010000065.1:0-6959 GCA_965649145.1 Caldifarciminota bacterium
GTGTATCAGAAGTTATAAAAATATAACCCTCTTTATCAGGTATTACTTCTTTCCAGAAAATTTTTCCCTTTTTTGAAAGAGTTGTATAAAATGTATCATTTAAAGAAATTACATATTTTTCTTCTCCTTGAGGTAAAAGAAAATCCGGGGAAGATTCACGGGGTCCTACTTCAAATGGGGAAAGGAAATAAATTTTTAAAAATATAAAAAAAATCATACTCCTTTCAATGAAAGGAGTTTTGCATATCTTAAAAGGGAAATTGTAAAACCCGAAAGTTTTAAAGATTTATTTTTAGCAACACTATAGGCATAGATATCTGAAAAAATATTCTTTAAAGTATTATCATATAATTCAAGTTCCTCTTTTGTAATTAAATTGACATTTTTCTTTATTGCTTCAATAGAATTTATAAGAGTAAAGGGTAAAACAGAAATAATGTCAGGAATAATTTTCTTTTCCTTTGAAAATTCCTCATAAATTTCATAATTTATACCCGATGGAGCAATTTCAAAAATAACTTTTGCCTTAATTCTGTCAAAATTATTTCTATTTATTGCATTGGAAGGTCCGGCAAGAATTAGAATATCGCATTCCCTTTCAAGAAATTCTGCATTTGTTAACCTTTCACCTTTAATTTCTGTCACTTTATTTTTATTCTTTTTAAGTTCAAGAATTTCATCGTAGTGAAGGTAATCTGAAATTACTGCACCCTTTGTATCTGATATACCCATTATTTTTGTCATCTCCTCTTTCATTATTTCAAATAAAAGAAGGGAAACTTTTCCTGCGCCTTGAATCAAAACTCTTTTATCCTTATAATCAAAATCTTCTATTTCAGAAAATTTATCCAATATGATTTTTATTCCCCTTTTCAAAATATCCTTTCTGTTAAGAAATCCACCAATTTCAAAAACCTTAGCAGTAAAATTTTCACCATAAACTTCATTTTCCTCATAACCCATTTCAGGATAAAAAAATTCTTTTTCCTCTTTTAAAAAGGACAAAAACTTTTCAGTTAAAAATTTTCTTACCCTTAAATTTTTAATGAACTTTTCCTCTACTTCCAGACCTGCACATAAACCTGTAAAGGGCATATTTAAAAGAAAATTCTGCCATGTGAAAAAAGAAGAAATCATTTTCAATTCCTCAAGGGTGATTTTACTCTTTATTCTTAGAGGTCCAAGATGGGAAGGTTTTATAAGGGAATGTATAACCCTTATGCCTTTAAATAAATTTATCTTTCCTTCATATTCAAAGGGGATTTTCTGAATAAGAATAAATTCAGGTTCCAGAATTAAATTTATTACTCCTTCGGGGATAAAAACTTCTTTACATACATTTAAAATATAACTTTTATATTCCTCAAACATAATTAAAATTTTAAATCAATTTCACCTTTAAAGGATAATTTCACTCTGCCAGTAAGGTATGTTCCTGATTCATTAAATTCAACCTTTAAAATATCCCCACCTTTTGTTAATATTTCAAATTTATCACCTCCATTTTTTAATCTCACATAGAAGGCAGAAGCAACAGCACCTGTTCCACAGGATAGAACTTCATCTTCAACACCTCTTTCGTATGTCCTTATTTTTATTTTATTTTCACTTAACTGTATAAAATCCACATTTGTACCTGCTGGTCTAAAAAATTCGTGGAATCTTAAAAATCTCCCTTCCTTAACAACATCAATATTTTCAATTTCCTCTTCCTCTCTTATCAGGTGGGGTACTCCTGAATTTATAAGGGTGTATTCCCTTCCTGAAATTTTCAAATTTTTTATAAAGAAAGGGTTAATCATTTTAAGTTTAACATTATTTTTACCAAGATACTCACCTAAATGTTCTCCGTCATCAGCAAAAAATTTGAATTTTCTTTTTTTAGTTTCAAGGTAGTTTAAATATATTAAGACCCTTGCACCATTTGCGCAGAATTCAGCCTTTCCACCATCAGAGTTATAATAAACCATTTTAAAATCATATTTTTTATCCTTTAATGAAAATAAAACACCATCAGCTCCAATTCCCCTTCTTCTATCACATAAGAAAGGAATAAATTTTTCTATTTTTTTTAGGTTTAAATTAAGGGGGACAATGAAATCATTGCCTGAACCTTCCATTTTTAAAAATTTTAATTTCATTTAGAAATTATATGAAAATTTGCATTATAATTTATAATAATTTTTAAAAAAGGAGGGAAAAACATGTTAAAACAAATATTAAAAGAAAAAATAGAAAAAAGAATTAAAGAAGTAAAGGAGTTCAGGGAAAAATTCGGAAAAAAGGTAATCTCTGAAGTAACAGTGGATCAGGCCTACGGTGGAATGAGGGATGTAAAATGTATGGTATGGGAAGGCTCCCTTCTTGATCCAAATGAGGGGATAAGATTCAGAGGATACACAATTCCTGAAATAAGGGAAAAGTTACCAAAGGCAAAAGGAGGAAATGAACCTCTTCCAGAAGGAATATTCTATTTACTTTTAACAGGTGACCTTCCTACAGAGGAAAATATAAAGGAAATTCAGGAGGAATTCAAAAAAAGAGGAGATGTTCCCTCTTATGTCTTTGATTTTATAAAGAAAATGCCAACTGATTCTCACCCTATGGTTCTTTTCTCAATGGGAATTCTTGCGATGCAGAGAGAATCAAAATTCACTAAGGCTTACTGGGAGGGGATTCCAAAAACAGCCTACTGGGAATACTTCTATGAAGATACCCTTGATTTACTTGCAAGAATACCGGTTTTAGCAAGTTTTGTTTACAGGTATTTATATAAAAAGGGGAAAGTTATAAAACCTGATCCTGATCTTGACTGGGCTGCTAATTTTGCTCATATGATGGGTTACGACAATCCTGAAGTATATGAATTAATGAGACTTTATATGGTTTTACACTGTGACCATGAAGGAGGAAATGTCTCAGCTCACACAGGGCATCTTGTTTCTTCTGCTCTCTCTGATGTTTATTATTCAATATCTGCTGCTATAAATGGACTTGCAGGTCCTCTTCATGGACTTGCAAATCAGGAGGTTTTAAGGTGGATTTTAAACTTACAGGAAAAATTCAAGGATAAGGAAATTACAAAAGAGGTTCTTGAAAAATTCTGCTGGGATACATTAAATTCTGGTCAGGTAATTCCAGGATACGGACATGCAGTATTAAGAAAAACTGACCCAAGGTATATTGCTTTCAGGGAATTTGCATTAAAATATATGCCAGATGACCCAATTTTCAAGATTGTTTCAATGCTTTATGAGGTTGTTCCTCCAATTTTACAGCAATTGCAGAAAATAAAAGACCCCTGGCCAAATGTTGATGCCCATTCAGGTTGTGTTCTTTATCATTATGGAATCACAGAGTTTCCCTTTTATACAGTTTTATTTGGTATTTCAAGGGCAATAGGTATTTCTGTGCAGCTTATATGGGATAGAGCACTCGGTCTCCCAATTGAAAGACCTAAAAGCGTTACACTTGAATGGCTTAAAGGGAATATAAAAGATTAAAAGCAGAAAAAAATTCTTGGACAATAAGTAAAAAATATTTTTGCGCCCGTGGCTCAATATGGATAGAGCGTCTCCCTCCGGAGGAGAAGGTTGCGGGTTCAATTCCCGCCGGGCGCTTATACATTTTTATCTAAAAAAGCAAACTAAATCCTTCACCTACCGAAAACCGCACCTTACAAAAGTCTCTTCTTACTAAAAACTTTCAGAGCTACCCCTCTGAGTTTTGTCTTAAGCACTTTTTATTCCTCAGGACAACTTATCAGGGTCCAATTCTTAAAGTTGTAAAATTTTTAAAGTATAAATTGGCACATCTTTTAATATCTTGAACTTTAACTTCATTTATTTTATTAATCAAAGAATCTAAAAATTCTGGATCCTCTGTAATTACAAAAGACCTGAAAAGAGAAATAAGGGCATTATCGGTGGAAGAATTCTGTAAAAACCTGTAAGTTTTAAAAAGATTGAGGGATTCCTTTATTTCCCTTTCATCTGCTCCCTTTTCCTTTATTTCTTCAACTTCTTTCATCATCAATTTCCAGGCTGAATCAGGTAAAGAGGAAGAAACATAAAAGTAACCATAATTTTTCTTTTTAGTTGAGGCACCTGCCCATACTGCATAGGAAATACCTGCCTTTGTTCTCACCTTTTCCTCAAATCTCTGGGATAAAATTTCCGATAAGGCTAAAATCACTGGAAAATCTCTATCCTTTATATCAGGAACAGGAAATTTTGTTGCTATATAACTTGTTTGATAATGCTCTTCTTTTATATAAAAAAATGTATCCCTTTTTGAAAAATCAGGAATTTCTGTAATTATATTTTCTTTTTTTTCAATTTTTCCGAATAATTCATCAAGGAGGATTAAAACTTCTTCTTTTTCAACTGGCCCAACAAAACCCAAAACAATGCTTCCTGCGTGAAAATTATTTTCAAGAAAACTTTTTATATCCTCTATTTTAAAATTTTTAATAGTTTCTACTTTCCCCTCCGGTTCAATTTTATAAGGATGGTTTTTATAAAAAACCTCATTTAACAAAATAAATAATTTCTGATCAGGTTCTTCCTCTTTTCTTTTTGCTCTCAGTATTAAATTGTTTCTAACAACCTCAACTCTTTCAGGATTTAATTCAGGTTCATTAAAAATTTTAAATAAGATTTCAATTAACTTTTTATAATTTTTTGAAGGAGATTTTAAAATTAAAGCAGAATAGTCATGTTCAGCAATAACTCTTTTAAGAATCCCTTCCTTTACAAAAATTTTTTGAAGTTCTGGAAAGGGGTATTCTCTTGTTCCTTCAAGAAGGGAATTTAAGGCAAAAAACTCTATTCCATCCATTCCCTCCTTATATTTAGCCACACCACCTTTAAATAAAATACCGCAACTTACAACATCAATCCCTTCAACCTTTCTGTATATAACAGGTATTCCATTTTTTAAAAACAAAACATCTGAGAATAAAAGATTAAAAAGAATAGATAGAATTATTATTTTTTTCATTTTATTTCTCCTCAGGTTCAATAACTCCCATAACAAAATTTTTATTTTTTATGTATTTATTAAAGAAATTTTTAATATCCTCTTTACTTATTTTTTTAATTTCATCTATATAATTCACAAAGTAATCAAGGTCAAGAGTTGTGACCCAGAAAGCAAGTTCCTGAGCAAAATTCTCCGGATTTTCTGTTTTTAGAGAAAATTCGTTTTCTATTGATATTTTAGCATCTTCAATAATTTCATTGGGAAACCATTTCTCATCATCAATAGAATTTAAAAGTTTGTCAATCTTTTTCTTAGTTTCTTCTATTTTTGAACTTTCAAGTTCAAAGGAAAGGTAAATTTCACCTGTCGCAGGTTTTGTGTAATAGGAAAGGGAGGCACTGGCTGTAAGCCCTGAATTAACAAATTCCTCCTGAAAAGGTGAATAGGGTAAAGAGAAAATTCTGCTTACAAGGTCACCTATATATGTATCCTTTCTTTCATAAAGGGCTCCTGGTCCCTTAAAAATTATTTCAATTCTTGCTGTTTTAATCTGAGGTGATTTAATATTAACAAATTTTTTTGTTTTTAATTCAGGTAATTTTTCAGGTTTGTAATAAAAAACTTTCTTGTTCCATTTTTCAAAAATTTTTTTTACAATTTTTTCAGTTTTTTCAAAATCAATATCTCCTGATATGATAAGAAAACAGTTTTCAGGACCATAAAATTTATCATACTGATTGAGCATTATTTTTCTATCTGCCCTTGAAATGTTATACTTTGGTCCAAGAAGATCTGCTTTATAATAGAATTCTTCATAAAATAACCTTAAAAGGTCCATATAAAAATTTTCCAAGGGGTCAGAATAATCTCTGTTATATTCATCAAGAACAACCTGTCTTTCTTTTTCAAGTTCTTTTTCATCAAAGAGTATCCCTGTTATGGCATTATAGGAGAATTCAAGAACTTCTTTTAAATTTTCCTTTGTTGAAGTATAGTAATAAATAACATAGTTGTGGGAGGTGGCACCATTATATAAAATTCCAAGTTCCCTTATTCTTTTCATAAATTCTTCCTGCGTTTTATATTTTTTATTACCTTTAAAAAACATGTGTTCTACAAGATGAAAGAGACCTGCATCAGAAGGAACCTGGTATTCTCCTCCTGCTCTGAAAGCAAGAAGAATAGCTACAATAGGTGAAATTTCATTTTTGACAAGATAAAGGTTAAGCCCGTTCTTTAATTTAACACTTTTTAACGGTAAATTTAAAAAGCAAAATAAAATTAATAAAGTTTTCATAATTTTAATTTTAAGAAAATTCCACCTTGACTTTACAAAAAAAACAGATTATAATAATAAATATGGGTTCAATCCCCAAAAAGAATTTAAAAGATAAAGATGAGATATGCAATTTTAATATTTTTTATATCTTTAAATTTAAAGGCACAGAATTTAAGGATAAATATAGGGAAATACAGTTTTGACCCTTTAAAAGAAGACCCTATTCCAGTTAATTTAAAAGTTCAAGAAGAAGGTACTGAATACTTCATCATTCAGTTCAAAGGTCCTATTTTAAGAGAATGGATAAAGTTTTTAGAGGATGAGGGAATTTTGATCTTTGATTATCTTCCTGAATATGCTTATATAATTAAAATAAAAGAAAAGATAAAGGAAAAAGCACTAAAGAAAATAAAAGAAAATGAAAATGTAAGATTCATAGGACCATTTCATCCAGGATATAAGATTTTAAAATTTACCGAAGGTGAATTTGAAAGAAAATTTAATATATTACTCTTTTATGATGCTGACCCTGATTATGTTGAAAAAGTTATTTCATCTTTATCCTTTAAAATTGTTGATAAATCCTATGAATTTATAAAAAAGATAATAATAGAGACAACTCCTCAAAATTTAGAAAAAATTGCCTTTATTCCTGAAATCCAGTTTATTGAAGAAAGATACAGGCGTAAACCCTTAA
>CBFGJR010000065.1:6969-18500 GCA_965649145.1 Caldifarciminota bacterium
AGGTGATAAGATGGGCTCTGCAAACAGGTACTAATAATGACACCTTCATATGGAGTAAAGGAATAAGAGGAGAGGGTCAGATTATAGCTTATATGGATACCGGTCTTGATGATGCTGATTGCTATTTCTGGGACCCGGAAGGTGACCCACCGGGAAATAATCATAGAAAAGTTTTAGCATATCAGAATTATGGTGCAGGAGACGGTACTCCAAATGGACAATCAGACCATGGAACACATGTTGGAGGAACACTTGCTGGAAAAATTGACCCCAGTGACCAAACACAAGATGCGAGTGATAAAGATTATAATGGAATCGCAAAGAATGCAAAACTTGTTATACAGGATGTTTATGATGGAACAAATTTTGATTATGGTCCTAATCTTACAACTCCTTTAAATGGTGCAAGAAATCTTGGAGCAAGAATCCATTCAAATTCCTGGGGGCTTTGCCAAAACAACTGCACCCAGCCGGTTAATCAATATACAAGTGAAGCACAGGAAGTGGATCAATACATGTGGAATAACAGGGATTTTCTACTTGTTTTTGCAGCAGGAAATGAAGGACCCGCTAATAATACAGTAACTTCACCATCTGTGGCAAAGAATTGTATCTCAGTTGGTGCTTTAGAGCATAACAATATATCTAATATTGCCAATTACTCAAGCAGGGGATGGGCTTTTGATAACAGAATAAAACCCGATGTGGTTGGAATAGGTGGTAAAGGAGCAGGAAAT
The DNA here is from genome assembly GCA_965649145.1 of Caldifarciminota bacterium. GTDB lineage: Bacteria > Hydrothermota > Hydrothermia > Hydrothermales > JAJRUZ01 > JBCNVI01. The sequence continues at coordinate 7,707 of CBFGJR010000065.1, forward strand.
GATTATGTCCATTCGGCATGGAACGATAAACCCAATTACCCTCCCCACTCCTCTTGTGACCAATTAGGTATGGCAGGAACTTCTATGGCAACCCCTTCTGTAGCAGGCTCTCTTGCCTTAATAAGACAGTATTTTTTAGAAGGATGGTATCCAAGTGGAACAAAAAATCCTCAAGATGGTTTTACACCTTCTGCAACCCTTTTAAAAGCAATGGCAATTTCATCAACTAATTTTTTAGCAACAAATGTTTATGACCAGGACTTTGGATGGGGAAGAATAAATGTAAGAAATACTTTATACTTTCAAGGGGATGTAAAAGATTTAAGAATTGCTGAAAATACAATATCAGCAACAGGTGACTCATTAACCGGTACTCTCCAAGTTCTATCAAATTCAGTTCCCCTTAAAATTGTTCTTGTATGGCTTGATGCACCTGCTGCGGTTAATGCAAATCCAGCCCTTGTAAATAACTTAGACCTTAAAGTAATAGACCCTGCAAATAATATATACAGAGGAAATGTTTTCTCTGGTGGTCAAAGTGCAACAGGTGGTAACTTTGACAATATAAACACAGTTGAACTTGTTTATAGAACATCACCAGCAAATGGAACTTACACTATCCGTATTATAGGCAGAAATATTCCCGCTCCCGGACCAAGTGGAGTTCCCTTTGCTCTTGTAATAACAGGAGACCTTGGTAATTTATCTTTTGGAGAGGAGGAGAGTTATTTTTATGCAATTCCTTTAAAAGATAGAATCTACTTGAAAGCAACAGGGATTTTTAAAAATGGTGACTTTATTCTAAAGAGGGACGAGAAAATATTAGCAAGTGGAAAATCAGATAAGGATGAATTTGAATATATAGACAGGGATGTTCAGAATAATAAAGAATATACTTATGAACTTATTTCAATTTCTTATGATGGAAGAAAAAAATACTTTGGACCTATAAAGGTTAAGTTTGAGGGTTTTGATTTTGATTTAAAACTTAAAACCACAATTTTGTCAAATGATATAAATTTTATTATTTATAATCCTGAAAAGGGGAAAATTGACCTATTACTTTTTGATAACGCAGGAAGGGAATACGAAATTTTCAAAGATAAACAAATTGAAAAAGGAATTTACGGAATAAGTTTGTCTATTGAGAAATACAAATTAAAATCAGGTTCATACTTTTTGATTTTAAGAAATGATAAAAAGGAAATAAAAAAGAAAGTTCTGATTTTAAAGGATTAAATTTAGTAAAAGAAAATATTTCTTAGAGGCTCGTTAAAGGAAAAATTTTTAAGTATTTATTATATAATTAATAATGGAATTTAATAAAGAAAAAATTCTGGAAAAATTTAAGGATAAAATTATACTTGTTATCTGTGGAGGAACCTCAGGAGAAAAAGAAGTATCAATAAGGTCTGGTAGAAAAGTATTTGAAGCACTTAGAAAGTGGAACCTAAATGTTAAAATCCTTGAAATTAAAGAAGATTTCATTAAAGAAATACTTGAGGCAAAACCCTTTGATGTTATCTTCAACATTTTACACGGAAAACCAGGAGAAGATGGAACTGTTCAGGGTTTTCTTGAACTTCTTGGAGTGCCTTATACCGGAAGTGGTGTCCTTGGCTCTGCACTTGGAATGAATAAAATTGCCGCAAAAAAGATATTTATAAGCGAAGGAATCCCTACACCACCCTTTGTAACAATCTATCATTATGAAAATTTTGAAGAGAAACTAAAAGAAGCAGAGGAAAAATTTGGATATCCCATGATGTTTAAACCAAAGGATGAGGGGTCAAGTCTTGGTGTTTCAATCAGCAGAAAAAGGGAGGATGTGATAAAAAATTATGAGGAAAATAAAAATAAATTTAAAGATTTTTTCCTTGAAAAATATATAAAAGGTAAAATTATAACAACAGGAATCTTGGGGACAAATGAAAAAGCCTTTGCACTACCAATCCTTGAATTAAGACCTTTAAAAAGGGAATTCTATGACTATACTGCAAAATACACAAAGGGAGAAACTGAATTTATCTTGCCTGCAGAACTTCCTCCTGAAATAACAGAAGAAGTAAAAAACTTATCCTTAAAAGCTCACCTTGCTCTTGAATGCAGGGGTTTTTCAAGAGTTGATGGAGTTGTATCTGAGGATGGAAAGCCTTATATTCTCGAAGTTAACACTTTACCTGGTATGACAGATCTCTCAGATTTACCTGCTGAAGCAAAAGCTTTTGGATTATCTTATGAAGAACTTGTTTTATTTATTTTAAATACTGCTTATGATTGATGAATTTTAAAAAAATCATAGTAGTTATTTTAATTTTATTTTTGCCCTTAATTTTTTCCTTTAAATACAATAGACTCCTTTCTGTTACACTCTTGATGGCTTATTCCTGGATATTTGAGATTGTTCCAATAGAAATAACTGGACTATTCCCCCTTTTTCTTTTTCCCCTTTTCGGTATTTTGAGTGTTAAAGATACTGCCCTATCCTATGGAAATCATCTTATTTTCTTATTTCTTGGCTCTTTTTTTATAGCAAAGGCAATTGAAGTATCAGGACTTGCAAAAAAAATTTCCCTTTTTTTTATCTCAATTTTCCCGAAAAGCCCCTTTTTTTTCTTTTCAGGATTATCCCTTGCTACTTTTTTAATTTCTGGATGGATATCAAACACTGCTGCCACAATCATTTCATACACCATTGCTATTTCCCTTTTAAAAGGTTTAAAACTCAGGGAAAATTCAAATTTTAAAAAAATTCTCTTAATAGGGACAGCCTATTCATCATCAATAGGAGGAATTTTAACACCTGTGGGCACCCCACCCAATATTATCTATCTTGGAATAGTTGAAAAAATTTTTGGTAAGGAATATGTTTTTTCCTTCATTGAATGGGTAAGATATGCTGCCCCACTTGCCATATTAATCTTTATTTTTATGCTTTGCTTTCTTAAATTCTTCTTCATAAAAGGTGAAAGTTTTGAAATAAAAATTGAAGAGGAAAAGTTAAAGTTAACAGAATATGAAAAAAGAGTTTTTTTAATTTTTATTTTAACAATAATTTTATGGTTAATAAGACCAATTCTCTCCCGATTTTCTTATCTTAAATTGATAGATGATTCAAGTATTGCAATTTTTTGTTCTTCTTTACTCTTTTTCATAAAAAAGGGGAAAGGTGAAAAGGAAACCCTTTTAAATTCAAAGGAAGCAAGAGAAATTCCATGGGGGATTTTATATGTTTTTGGAGGAGGTCTTGCTCTCGCAGATGCCTATGAAAAAACAGGTTTTACAGAGTTTATAGGGAATTACATAAAAAATATATCCTCAATATTTTCTCCATTTTTATTTCTTTTAATCCTTGTTACCTTTCTTGTTTTTTTTACAGAAGTCACATCAAACACCGCATCCAGTTCCCTTTTATTACCCATCATTGGGGAATTTTCAAAGGCTTTGAATCTATCACCCTATTTTCTGATGCTCCCTTCAACACTTTGCATATCCTTTGCTTTTATGCTTCCATCAGGAACACCACCAAATGCAATAATTTTAAGCTCTGGTGATGTGAAAGTTAAGGATTTAGCAAAAATTGGATTTTTTATGAATATTCTTACTATAATAATTGTCACAATTTATTTTTACTTTATAAGATGAAAATAAAAATCGCACCCTCTATAATTGCAGGAGATTTTTCTGATTTGAAAAAAACAATAAGAAAAATTGAAAAATCAAATTCAGACCTCATCCATGTTGATGTTATGGATGGAACTTTTGTCCCCAATATTACCTTTGGTCCAATGATTGTTGAAGCAATAAGAAAATTAACTAAACTTCCCCTTGATATTCATCTAATGATAGTAGAACCAATAAGGTATATAAGAAGATTTAAAAATTCCGTTCCTTACCTTATTTCCTTTCATGTTGAAGCAACAGAAAAAGTTAAGGAAACTATTGAAGAAATTCACCATTTTACAAGAGCAGGAATTGCAATTAATCCTGAAACACCTCTTGAAAAAATTTTACCCTATATAAAAAATATTGAAAGTATCCTTGTTATGACAGTAAACCCGGGTTTTTCAGGTCAAAAGTTTATTGAAAGTGCATCCTTAAAAATAAAAGAATTAAAAGAATTAAAGGAAAGGGAAAAATTAAATTTTGAGATTGCAGTTGATGGTGGATTGAATAAGGAAAATATTGATTATGTTATAAATCTTGGCGCAGAAGTCTTATGCATAGGTTCCTTCTTTTTCAAAGAAAAAAGAATTAAAGAGTTCATCAAGAAACTGAAAGAGAAAAGAAATATATAGGTTTTTCTCAATAAACTTCCGATTTTTACCTCTTCTTTTTCCCCTTATTATAAAAAAACTATTTTTCCACTATTTCAATTAAAACTCTTCCTGTATCTTTTGGATCAAGGAAAATCACACTTTTACTTTTAACACCCTTTCTTGGACCTTCAACTATTTTAAATCCCTTTTCCTCCAATTCCTTAGCAAGTTCCTCAACATTTTCAACCTCAAATCCTATATGATGAATTCCATCTCCCCTTTTTTCAAGAAACTTTTTTACCTTTTCCTCACCTTCCACTGGTGATATAACCTCAAACATTACATTCTGCAAATAAAATATACCGATTTTCAATTTTCTCTCCTCAAAAAAATGAATCTCAGGCTCAAGGGAAAAGAGTTTCTTAAAAATTTCTATACCTCTTTCAAAATCACTCACCGCAACAGAAATATGATTAACCCTCACTAAAATTCAAAATTGAAATCCTTATCAATTCTCCCTGTAAACTGCCACCTTCCTTTTCCTTTTGAAAAATCAGGGACATCATAAATTGCTTCAAAATAAATAGTAGCACCACTTATATCAAGAATACTTGTTCCACCCTTAAATCTGTACCCAAGGGAATTATCAGAATAGGAATCATAGGAGTAAAAATGATAAGCAAGACCAAGTCCAGCATAAGGAGAAAAATATCTATTTTTATAAATAAAATTAAAAGTCAAAGGAAAAACAAACTCCTTATAAGAACTCTTCATGATATATTCACCGTTTGCTTCAATGAAAAAATAGGAAACAGGATAATACCCAAGGGATATACCAATTAAAGGATATGCCTCACCATTTTCATACACTATGGAGGATTTAATCCCCAATTTTAAATTCGTCTTTGAAAATAGGAGAGTTTGAAAAAGGGTAAAAATTATAAATTTTTTCATAACAAAGAGTATAATATAATTTTATCAGCAGGTTCAAATCCTTTAAACTATAAAAAATTTATATGAAAATTAAAGAAACTTTTTTTGATTTAACAAAAATTAGAGAAGATTTCCCATGTTTAAAGAGAAAAATAAGGGGAAAAAATCTCATCTATTTTGATAATGCTGCAACAACACAGAAACCAAAAAGGGTTATTGATGCAATTTTAGAATTTTATGAAAACTATAATGCAAATGTTCACAGGGGTGTCCATACTTTATCTTATGAGGCATCTTTAAAATATGAGGAAGCCCACATAAAAGTGGCTGAATTTATAGGTGCAAGCTCAATGGAAGAAATTATCTTCACAAGAAATGCAACAGAAGCTCTTAATCTCTGTGCCTATTCAATAGGAATCCATGAACTTGAAGAAGGTGATGAAGTTATAACCACTTTAATGGAACATCATTCAAATATAGTTCCCTGGCAGATGCTAAGGAAATTAAAAAAAATAAAATTACATTATGTAAATGTTCTTCCGGATGGGACATTTGACCTTGAACACCTGAAAAAACTATTAAATAAAAAAACAAAAATAGTAACTTTTACACTTGCCTCAAACTTTCTCGGAACCGTTAATCCAGCAGAGGAAATTATCAAAACTATCAGGGAAAATAGCAATGCCATAGTAATCTGCGATGGTGCTCAGGCTGTTCCACATATAAAAATTAATGTAAAGGAATTTGACATTGATTTTCTTGCTGCAAGCGGACACAAAATGTTAGGACCTACCGGAATTGGATTTTTATACGGAAAGAAAAAATTCCTCTCTAAAATGGAACCCTTTTTATACGGTGGTGATATGATTTTTGAAGTAACAACTGAAGGTGCAACATGGAACGAGTTACCATGGAAGTATGAAGCAGGAACACCAGATATAGCTGGTGGAATAGGACTCTCTGCTGCTATTTCATACCTTAAAGAAATAGGAATTGAAAATATAGAAAAACACGAAAATGAATTAACAGAATACGCCCTTTCAAAGATAAGGGAAATTGAGGGGCTTGAAATTTACGGACATAAGGGACAGAAAACCCTTGGAATTATTTCTTTTAACATAAAAGGAATTCACCCCCATGATATAGCAGGAATATGTGATGAGGAAGGAATTGCCATAAGAAGCGGTCATCACTGCACACAACCTTTAATGAGACACTTTAAAATTGAAAACTCCGCAAGGGTGAGTTTTTATTTATATAACACAAAAGAGGAAATTGATAAATTTATATCTATTCTTGAAGAAATTAGAAAATACTTTATTAGATGAAATGCCCCCTGTGTAATTTAAATTTAAAGGAAAAGAAATTTAAGAATGTTTACGGGCAAAATGAAATTCTATTCCAGTGTTTACAATGTGGCGGAATTTTCTTTCCCTCTCTTTCAGGTCTGAGAATAGAAGAAAAGGAGGCAGAAAAACTTGAAGAAATCAATTTACCCCTTTTAAGAACAAAATTCCCTTTAGATACAGAAAAAAACTTTAAGTGCCCTCAATGTAACAAAAAAATGGGAAAATATCTAAATCCAAATTACAGGGATTTACTTATTTTTTTCTGTGAAAATTGTAAGGGAATGTTCTTCAATCATGGTGAACTATTAAAATTCACAAGAAAAAAAGAGAAAAAAATTTCAAAATTAAAGGGTAAAGAAGAGTTTTTAAAGGAAAAAGAACTACTCAAAAAAATTTATGAAACACAGGGCAAAGAGGCTCTTATTAAAGCAATGACAGTTATTTACCCTAATGAAAGGAAATTAAAAGAAAAGATTAAAAAGGAATATGAAGAAGAATTATCCTATCTTTTTATCCAGGAATTCTCAGGATTTTTAATTCCCTTTTCAAAATTCCCGCTAAATTTAATAATTAATATTCTTTTAACCCTTTTACCCTTTTTAAAAGACATTCTCAAGAAAAATGAAGAAACTTTTTAAAGAATTAAAGAAAAAATTTCCTGAAGAATTCTTTATTGAAGAAGAGGTCCTTTACGCCTATTCCTTTGACACATCTTTTTTTTACTCCCTACCAAAAGCAGTTTTTATTCCAAAGGAAAAAAATAAACTAATTGACATTGTGTCCTTACTACTTGAAAATAAAATTCCTATAACACCGAGGGGGAGAGGAACAGGAAGAAGCGGTGGCTGTGTTCCGCACCCTGAAAGTGTGGTTGTTAGCACCGAAAGATTAAAAAATAAAATAGAATTTTTTTTAGAGGATGAAATACTTTTTGTAGAACCTGGTTTTACAATTGATGAGATAAACGAATTTTTAAAAAATCATAAATACTTCTATCCAGTTGACCCTGCTTCAAGTGATATAGCAAGTATAGGGGGAACTGTTGCTACAAATGCAGGTGGTCCAAGAGCTTTAAGATACGGAGTAACAATTAACTATGTAAATGGGGTATCTCTCTTACTTTCAGATGGAACAGTTTTAAATACAAGGGGGCTTTTAAAAAAAAACAAACTCTTTTATCCAGTTGAAAAAATCTTTGTAGGTTCAGAGGGAACCTTAGGACTTATAACAGAAATATATTTAAAAGTTATAAAAATTCCTGAGTATAAAAAAAGTATATTAATTGAATCAGAAAAAAAAGAAATCCTTGAAATTTCAAAAGAATTGATAAAAAAAGAAAACATAACCTTATGCGAAATTATGGAATGGGAGAATAAATTTTTACTATGGACTGAACTTACAGGAAAAAAAGATGATGTCTTAACAGAAATTGGAAAATTAAAAAAAATTGTTAAAGGTAATTTAATTTTACCTTCAAATGAAATAGAGGAAGAGAAAATTTTATCTTTAAGAAGAAAATATTCAAATTTAATGTGGACTTTAAAAGGAGGAAAAAAGTCCATAGATGTTACAGTTCCTGTTTCAAAAATAGAAACTCTTATCCTTTTTTACGAAAAGATTGAAGATAAATATAAAATTAAAATAATTCCATACGGCCACTTCGGGGACGGAAACATTCATACAAGTATTATTTTTGAAAAAAGAGAAAAAGATAAAGCAGAAAAGATTAAAAAAGAAATATGCGAATTTGTCCTTGAAATAGGAGGAACTGTAACAGGAGAGCATGGTTTTGGGATAAAATACATTGAATATACAAGAAGATTTAAGGAATATGAGATAATGAAAAGGATAAAGAAAGCTCTTGACCCCCATGACCTTTTTAACCCATCAAAAATTGAAGGTGAATTTAGTTTAAATAAATATGACCCCGGGGAGAATAAAAAAATGTGCATCCTATGCTCCCTTTGTAATCTCTATTCAGATAATTATAAAAAATTTTTAAGAGAGGATAAAAGCACAAGGGGGGAAATATTTTTAAGTAAAATAAAAGGAAACTTAAAAATAAGTGAAGAAAATAAAAGCTCCCTTAAATTTTGCCCAACTGGATTTGAAATTTAACTTCCTTTTTCCCTTAAAACTCTTCTTAAAGTCTTACCGACTGCTGTCCTTGGAATTTCTTTTACAAATTCAACTTCAACAGGAATTTCATACTTTGCAAGATTTTTCTTTGAAAATTCAATTACCTCTTCCTTGGTAAGAGTTTCTCCCTCCTTTGGAACTATAAAAACCTTCACACCTTCTCCAGTTCTTTCATAGGGAATACCAACACAGGCAACATCTTTTATTTTGGGATGATTTAAAAGCACTTCCTCCACATTTCTCGGATAAACATTGAAACCACTCACAATAATTAAATCCTTCTTTCTATCAAGAATATAAAAGTAACCTTCCTCATCCATCTTTGCTATATCACCTGTATATAACCATCCATTCCTTATAACCTTCCTGGTCTCCTCTTCATTGCTCCAGTAACCCTTCATAACCTGGGGACCCTTAATTATCAATTCTCCGGACTCACCAATGGACAATTCCTTCTCACCCTTTTCAAGATCCACTATCTTTGCAAGAGTATTTGGAAAAGGAACACCTATACTTCCTTTTTTATTTTTTCCGTAAAGGGGATTACAGTGGGTAACAGGAGATGCCTCTGATAATCCATAACCCTCAACAAGTTTAGCACCTGTTAGCTCTTCAAATTTATCTTTAACCTGTGGGGGAAGTGGTGCTGCTCCAGAAATACAAGCCCTTATAGTATTCAATTTATATTTTTTAACATCCTTAAAATTGTTTATTGCCTGATACATCTGAGGAACACCTGGGAAAATCGTCACCTTATATTTTTCTATTTTTTCAAGAACTTCCCTTACATGAAACTTTGGAACAATTATTAAAGTTGAGCCAGAGGCTATTGAAAAATTTAAAGCAACTGACATTCCATAAACATGGAAAAAAGGCAAAACCCCCATAACAATTTCCTCTCCTTTCCTTAAATCAGGAACCCATTCCATTGTTTGCAAAGTATTTGCAACAAGATTATAATGGGTAAGCATTGCACCTTTTGGAATACCTGTTGTTCCACCTGTATATTGAAGGGAAGCTATATCTTCTTCCGGGTCTATCTTTTCAAAATCTTCTATTTCTTTACAATCTTCAATTTCTTTGAAAATGTAATATTTTTTCCCTGAAATTTCCAATTTTCCTTTAATTCCCTTTAAAATTTTTAAAACCTTAAAACCAATTCTCTTAAAAGGAGGAAGATATTCATCAATTTCAGCAACAATTATAAACTCTAAATTTGAACTTTTAATGGAATTCAAAAATCTTGGCAATAAAATATCAAGAATTATTAGAGCCTTAGAACCCGAATCCTTTAAAAGAAGGGAAACCTCCCTTTCAGAAAGTAAGGGATTTAACTGAACGAGAGTTCCACCAACCATCAGGGTTCCATAATAGGAAATAACAAAATGAGGTGTATTTGGCAAAAGAAGAGCAACTCTATCCCCTTTTTTTATACCTTTATCTTCCAAAAAGGAAGCAAATTTTTTGCATTCTGTAAGAAGTTCTTTAAATTTTGTCTTCCTATCAAAAAATATGAAAGCATCCTTTTCAGGGAAATTTTTTGCAGTTTCAAGAAGAAAATGGTAAAGGGGAATTTTAGAAATTTCTACATCGCTTTTTACACCTTTATCATAAAATTTGAGCCATATTCTCTCCATGATTATATTATAAAAATAAAAAAATTAAAAAAGCAATTTTGTTTCAAGATAAAAATTATAAAAAGATTTTGAAAAAGAACCCCGCCTTAAATCTGCTCTTAAAATAAGAATAGTATTACTTGTTATATTTTTTTCCACTTTAAAACCTAAATTATATCTCCAGTTATCTCTTTCAAAATTGGAAGCAAAAATTTTTTCATAGGATTTTTTTATTATAAGATTAAAATTTAAAAAAATCTTTGTTTTAAATATAAAAGTGGATGATAAGTTAAAATCAAATTCTGAAAAGGGAATTTCCCCTATATTAGATTCGGGTCTAAAATATTCTAAAATAGATAAACCTGGTGAAATTTTTATTTTAGAATTAATATTACTTTCAGATATTATAAAGGATAAAGGTAAGGTATAGGTTTTTTTGTTATAAAAAATAAAAGGTCCTTCAAAAATATCCCTTTTAAAACTTAAAGCAATTTCAAA
>CBFGJR010000066.1:0-3932 GCA_965649145.1 Caldifarciminota bacterium
AGAGTGAGTAAAAAAACTTACTCTGTAAGAAATGAAAACAGTTTATCGGAAATTTTAAAAATTTTTTATTCCTTTTTTTCCATTTTTTTAGCCTTTAAACTGAAAATCTGGGGTGCAATACCCTGGCTTTTCCTTTTTTCTTTAAGTAGTATTTATTACCTTGTAAAACATAAAAATATTTTAAATATAAACATATCATCAATAGAAAAAGTTATCCTAACAAAAAAATAGTATATTTGAAAAACTCCTTATAGAATATTTATAATATTAAAAAATGAAAAGGTATCTACTGAAATTTGAAAAGATTTTTAATTTTTTTGAAGAATACAACATAAATTTTGCAATATTTGGCGACACAGCCACCTATATGTGGGGTGTTAGAAAAAAAATTAGATACATAGATTTAATAATTGATTTTGATGAAAAAAACCTTGAAAGATTTATAAAGTTAATGCTAAACATGGGAATGAAAATAAAGGGTAATATAAAGTATAAATTTTTGTATGAATATTTGAAAAATAGAGAAAGACATAATAGTGATTTTCTAATTTTTTACCACAGGAGAATTTTTCCATGGAGAATTAAACTATTCTTAAAAGAAAATATAAATGATTATAAGCTTATAGAAAAAAAACTGGGGGAAACAAAGGTTTATGTTATATCTCTGGAAGACCTTATAAATTTAAAGAAAAGAAAATTAAATTTAAAAACACTCCAAGACCTTCATTTTATGAAAAATATACTTTCCAATACACTTGAAAAAGTTTCTTAAGTTTTATCTGAAAAATTAAGGAAAAAGATTACCTCCCTAATATAAGCCCGAAGGTTATTTCAACACCTGAATCAGGACCATTGTTTAAAATAAAAAGATACTTCGCATCTACAATAAACTGAACATCAAAGGTGCGAAGAAGAATAAAACCTCCACCCACTCCAAGTGCAGGTCCATTTCCTCCAGAGAGTTTAGAACCACTACCATAAAACCAGTCCCCACTTTCATAAATATCAGGCATAAAATAGTATCCTGGAACAACCTCATAGAATAAAACATTATCACCTATTGAACTATGAAACCTAAAAGGAAATTCAAATCCAAAACCCCTTGAAAAAAAAGCATATTCAAAGGAAACTGAGTTTCTCTTTACCTCGTAATGAAACCCAAGAATAAACCTCGTTAGCTTCAAAGGAACATCCCCCCTTTCATCATAAAAACCTGTCAAGGGAAAAATAGAACCAATTCTTACTGTAAAATATTTCCCAGTAGCTCTCTTTCTTGGTTCCCTTTCAGATTGTAAACCTGTAATTGTTTCAGTTGTAACAACTTTTTCAATACTTTTCTCCTCATTTATGGATTTTACCACTCTCTTGACAAGAATATCAAGATCTGACTCCCTGTCTGCAACATCTCTTTGGTTATAAACAAATTTACCCTCCTTTAAGTCAAAAACCTTAACCATTAAAATGTATTTTTCACCAAGTCTGTCAAGAAAAACAAAAACCATATTTTCAACCTCGTATTCCTCAGAAAATTTCCTTAAACAACTGTCACTCTCGCATTCCTTTACCTTAAAAAGGAGCTCTTCAGATTTTCCCTTTTCAAGAACTTTTCCATAAGAGGAGAATTCCCCTACCATATAATCTATAACAATCTTAAAAACAATTGAATCCACATTCCTTGATTCATAAGGTAAAACTGCGTAGGAATATTTATTTATCAAAAAAAATATCATTAAATTCATAATCTCCTCCTTCTTTATATTTTATTTTCTCCCCATATAAAAAATCAATTAAAAAATTTCCTCATAAGTTCTCTGAAAGAATAATTTTCTTTTATATTTCTATTTAAAATTTTTGCAAAATCTTTTATTTCTTCATAAAGTTCAAAACCTATATCCTTATTCCCTTTAAAATAAAGGGATTTATTCGAAAGAATCGGGTCCATATTTTTATCAAAAAAATTAGTTGAAGGAATAGGCGAAAATTGAGCAGGATAAATTTTTATTTTTTTATTATACAGATATTCATAACTTCTCATAATTTCATCAAAATCATCTTCCTCTGTTCCTATAAGAATATAAGCACCTATCTCATCAAATCCAGCCTTCCTTAAATTTTTAATTGCTTCCTCAAAGTGTTTCAAAGTAAGTTTTTTTGACCAGTCTTTAAAAAGTTTTTCCTCATTTATTGTTTCAAATCCTATTCTTATCGTTTTAAAATTTGCTCTTTTTAAAAGAAAAGCCATTTCCTCATCTATATACCTTGCATGAATCGCATTTGGAGTATGAATTCTTATATCAAGATTCTTTTCTATTAACTTTTTTAAAAAATTTTTAAATTTTTCCTTCGGATATAAGAGAGCATCATCATAAAAGGCTAAATCCTTTGCCCCTTTAATCTTATTTATCCTTTCTATCTCACCTATTATCTTTTCACTACTTATTTCATAAAATTCTGGAAACAAAAGACCTGATACACAGTATGAACAACTGAAAGGACATCCCAGGGATCTAATCATTGCAAAATGTTTCAAAACAGGATAATCAAGATAAAAGTCAAAACAAATATCATCACCCTTTAAATATTTATCAACATCAATTTCTATATACATTATTCTAAATAATCTTTCTAAAATACTTTTTATATTCCTTTCAGGGACAATTGTGACATCAGGAAAAATCTTTTCTGCATGTTCCTTACAAAGAAAAACATACCTTCCTCCAAGAATATAAAGGGAATCAGGATAAAATTCCTTTAAAAAATCAATTGTTCTTCTTATTCCAGGATACCAGTATGTCATTCCACTTGTTATAAGAATGTAATCAAAACCCTTTAATTTTTTTAAATAATCCCTTAAAACATCTTCATACCATCCATAAATTTTATATTTTCTCTTTACATTTTTTAATAAAGGAGGCTTTTCAATTTCCCTTGAAGGGAATTTCCCTGTGCTAAATTTTTTATCCCTTATCTTTTTTAAATCCTTCGTGGTTAATTTCCCTCTGAAAAAGGGATTGTGTCTATCAAGAAAATCAAGGAGAAAAACCTTGAAACCCTCTCTTTTTAGAATACTTCCAAGCAATAAAAGTCCAAGGGGCTTGATCCAGAAATCATATAAAGAAAAATCAGCTACCCAGGGATTTACAAGGAGAATTTTAAAATCCTTCTTCATTTTCTTAAAATAATATCTTTAAAATAATAAGAGTTCAATTCTCTTTTCAGAATAAAAATGAATAACCATGATGATAATATCATTTCTTTTAATCCTTCAGCAATTAGAAAAAAATCAATACATTTACGAGGGAGAGGAAAAATACTTTGAATATGTTGAAAAACTTACATCAGGAGGTGATAATGCTGAATGTTATTTCTCCTTTGATAATACAAAACTTGTATTTCAGAGAAGTGATTATAAAAATTTTCTATGCGACCAGATATTTATATACGATTTAAAAAAGAAAAAGTATCACCTTGTTTCAACAGGTAAGGGAAGAACAACCTGTGCCTACTTTATGCCTGACGGAAAAAATGTTATATATTCTTCAACCCATCACATATCACCAGACTGTCCCGAGGTCCCAAAACTTGAGATAAGAAGGTATTACTGGCCTATATTTCCCTATGATATCTTTATGTTTAATTTAGAAAAAAAAGAATTAAAAAGGTTAACCTTTAACCCTCTTTATGATGCTGAAGGTACTGTAAATGAAAAGGGGGAAATAGTTTTTACATCCTTCAGGGATGGTGATATCGGAATATACATATTGGATCCAGAAAAGGGTGAAGTTAAAAAAGTTATAAATCTTTATGGTTATGAAGGTGGACCTTATTTTATGCCAGGAAATGAATATATTGTTTATAGAGCTTTTTATCCTGAAAATGAGGAAGAGTTAAAAAGTTATAGGGGACTTATTGAAAAAAATATTGTTGCACCT
>CBFGJR010000067.1:0-3928 GCA_965649145.1 Caldifarciminota bacterium
AATTTTAGGCATTAGTTCAGGCATCTGTTCTTCCATATAATCGGGCATATCTATTTTTTCTTTTACAAGTTCAAGCATTCTGGGCATTACTTTGGGCATAATTACTGGCATAAGAATGGGAAAGAGAACAGGGAGCATAGGTTTTATAGCATAAAGAATAAAAGGAATTTTCCCCATAAATTTCATTACTTTACCCATTCTAAGAGGCATTGCTTTTAAAATATCAGGAAACATCTCTTCCATCAGGGTGGCAAAACCCTTTGGTGTCATAAGATTTATCATTTTTTCAAAAACTGCCCATTCCCTTTTAACTTCTGGATTCGGGTCAGGTAATTCGTAACCGAGACTTTCAGCAGAAAATCTTGCTAGGTCAACAATTTCAAGAGGTAAATTCTTTTTTTCCTTTGTCACCCTTAACTGAAATTCACAGCAAGGACAAAGTGCAAGAACCTTTTGAGCTCCTTTTTCTATTGCTTCTTTCAATCTTATTTCACCAATTTCTGCTGCAATGTCAGACTCTTTTATAAGGGTAAGGACTGATCCACAGCAAAGGGAATTTTCCCTGTTATGTTTCATTTCAACAAATTCTACATTAGGATTTGCCTTTATTAATTCTCTTGGTTCCTCATAAATTCCTGATGCTCTTCCTATATGACAGGAATCATGGAAAGTCACTTTAATTTTTTTATTGTGAGAGTTCCCAAATTTAAACTCTCCTTTTTTAATTTTTTCAGTTATTACCTCACTATAATGTTTTACTGTAATATTGTATTCAATACCAAGTTTTTTAGCCCATTCTGGATAAACTTTTCTCCACATCATATCACAGGCAGGACAGGAAGTTATAATAGTTTTGGCTCCCCTTTTCTTTACAATTTCAATATTTTTTTTCATTGTTTCTTTAAATAAATCCCATTTACCAGCCACAAGCATTGGTGTTGCACAGCAATTTTCCTCATCTCCCAGATAAGTAAAATCAATACTAGCAGAATCAAGGAGTCTTACAGTTCCTATACCTATATCCTGTTCCACATAACTTGCAGTACAACCTGCAAAATAAACATAGGGTGCTTTTTCCTTTTTGTAATACTTGTTTTTCAGGTCCTCAGGGAACCAATCTGCTCTATTTTTTCTATAACCTGCCCATATATTACCTTCCTTGGAGAGTGCTTGAGCCATCATTTCAAAGGGGGGAAATGTCATTTTTTTCCCTTCCTCTATAAGTTTCCCCCTTAATTTCATCCAGGATTCTTCTATTGGTAGATTTGCGGAGCATCTTAAATTGCATCTCTCACATGTTGTGCAGGCAATAAAGGTGTCAACCATTTTTTGATTAAAGGATTCTCTCCCTTCTATAACCTCCCTTAAAAAGAACCATTTACCCCTTGGACTTTGGCTTTCCCATCCCCTTCCATAAAATTGTGTGCAGTCTTCAATACAGTATCCACACTGTGAACAGACATAGGAAAAAAAGGCAATATCAGAGGGGATTCCTTTTATCTCTTTAAAAGGTTTTTTACCGGTTTGTAAAGTTATGCTATTTCCAAAAGGTCTAATTAGGGGTTCAAAGATTTGGAAGAAGGTTAAAATTTTGCTCATCAATCCATCTGTTATAACTTTTCCAGGATTAAAGAGATTTTCAGGGTCTTTTTCCATTTTAAATTTTCTGAGTTTCTTAACTTTATCTTCACCTAAAATTTTTTTGGCTTTTTTTGAAAAATAGAGTCCTGTGGAATAAGGTCTACCTCCATATTTTTCTGCAATTTTTAAAATTGTTAAAACAAGTCCGAACACAAAGTTATAACTGAATTTTCTTTCATCAGCTGGAATAAAACCAAGGATAACTACTTCAGGTTTTCCGTATTTTCCCTTTTTAATAATTACAGCTTCTTTTACAATTGGCTTATTAACTTTACTTTCTATTTCTGTTAAACATTTATCCAGATTTTCAAGAGGTATAATAAATTCAGATGGAACAAGGGATGGCCCCAGTCTTTTAATAACCATTATTTTAAATCTATTTTCCCATTCATGATTTGCTATTTCATCACTTAAAATTTTAATTTCATACTTCTTTGTCAAATCTTTAAGGTTATTTAAAACTTCTTCTTTATCCTCTTTTCTGTAGGCTATGGTAATTATGTATGCAGCGGGTAAAAGCAATTTTTCTTCCTTTTTGTATTCATTTAAAGGTGCTTTGTTTTTGAGTTCAGCCATTCTTGGATTTATAAAACTTATTGACCAGATTCTCAAATCTCTTTTTATTATTTCTTCAATAAAGTTTTTTAAGTTTTCTATGTCCGGGGTTGCAAAGGCATTTACTTCAATTTCTTCCTTGGGTTTTACTTTTAATGTAATTTCAGTTATTATTCCAGTTGTTCCTTCTGCTTCATAGAATAAATTTAGTTCATCATCTTCAATCCTTTTGATAGTTCCGTCAGGTAATATGACTTTAATAGATTTTACATTTTCGCCAAAATATCCATATTCATAACTACCTATTCCAGCACCTCCTTGAGCAAACCATCCACCAACTGTTGAAGATGGGTAACTTGTTGGATAAAGTCTTAAAGTTAATCCATTTTTTAGAAGTTCACTATCAAGTTGTTCCCATGTAATTCCAGGCTGACAGGTTACAAGTTCTTTTTCTGGGTCTATATTAATGATTTTTTTCATTCTGTAAAAATCAATTACAATACCTCTTTTAAGGGGAATGACTCCTCCATAACCTGAGGTAGCTTTTCCTCTGGGAACAATGGCAATATTATTTTCCTTAGCCCATTTTACAAGGAAGACTATTTCTTCTTCATTTTCAGGTTGAACAACAAGATCAGCATTTGGATTTTTGAATATTTTTTTGATAAGTGAGGGCAGAGAGGCAATATCATGAGAATAAAGTTTCCTTTCAATTTTATCAGAGGAAACTCTTTTTTTAAATTTTTCTATTATTGGTAAATATTTTTTTTGTAAAGTTTCCATTTTCCCCTCCTTTTAAGTTAATTTAAAAAAGTTAAATATACTTATTATATTATAAAATAAAGGATTTAAAATTTCAAGAAGAATTTATTTGGGAAATTTTAAGAACCCCCGGTTATTTGGGGAAATTAAGAATTTTACAAGAATCGGGGCGCGCGGATTTGAACCGCGGACCTCCTGGTCCCAAGCCAGGCGCGCTGTCCGGACTGCGCTACGCCCCGCAAGATATCTTTTAAATTATAAACTTTAAACCTTAAAAATACAAATTTTTATAAAGGATACGGTGAATACAAAAAACTTTTTGAAAAAATTAAAAAATAGATTCACTATACTCACAGTTAACCCTTATATCGTAGTCAGAAAGTTTTTTACCTGTAAGTTTACATAAATGCTTTTTAACAGGATCTGAAAAAAAATTCTTTACAAAATTTGCGCAGTTAATGCACATGCTTGAAACTCTTATAACACTTTTATCCTGAAATTCTGAAATTATTTTTAATAAAAGAATATAAAGTTCCCTCTTTTCCTTTAATTTTAATGTCTTAAGTCCCTTTGCCATTTCTCCCCTGTAACTGGATAAGATTTTGTCAAGAGTTTTTTCCCCCTTTTCACTTAATTTTAAAAATTTATACCTTTTATCTCTTTTTCCCTTTTTTTCTTCTATTAACCCCTTTTTAATGAGTGCTTTCAGTGCATCGGAAAGGGTGGGTCTTTTAACCCCCAGTTCCTCTGATATAAAGGAAGGTAAGGCTCTTTCTCTTGGATTTTCAGCAAGAAATAATATTATCTGAATTCCAAGAGGTGAAAGTTTTGTCTCTTTTGATAAATCCCACATTAAAACCTTTGACAGATTTATCATCTTTTCAAATATATATATGATTTTCGTATCAATTTCTTTTAAATTCACCATATCTTTACCTCGTTTTTAAGGATTTCTAATTATAAGATAAAT
>CBFGJR010000068.1:0-3897 GCA_965649145.1 Caldifarciminota bacterium
AAAACATTTATATATTCTTTCAAGAGAAATTATCTTTATTTTCTTTTATATTTCTTTAGTTTTTTTTATCTTTAATTTTGTAAGGGATAAAAACATTTATGGTTTTATTATTCTTATTCCTATTATTTTTATAAGTGTACTCTCTCTTAGAGATTCTTTAAAACTTGATAGACTTCTTCTTTTGCATAAAGTAGAAGAAAGTCTCGCCGGTATTTTTTCCCTTGAAAAAGCTTTTCAGAATGTAAGGAAAATTCTTATAGATTATATTCCTTTTGATTACATGAAGGTTTTCGTTAAAGATAATGAGAATTTTAAGTGTATTTTTTCTGATGACAAAAATTATTCGGGTGAAATTTTTGCTTTTAATTTATTTAATGATTTAGTGAAAAAAGAAAGAATTTACATTAAAAAGAAGGAAAGGGATTATAAATTTATTTCAAAAGATACTAAATCCTTTTATGCAATATCTTTAAAAAAGAATGATAAATTATCAGGTTTAATTTTATTTGAGTCTAAACTGGAGGATAATTTTTCAGAGGATGATAGAGAAAGACTTTTAACAGTTTCTTATTTGGTGAGCAGAATAATAGGGAATTATCTTTCAATTCAGGAGTTACCTGATTTATCTGAAACTATTAAGGATAAAACCTCGAGGCTTATAGAAATGTTAAAGAATTTTTCTTCCTATACTTCAAAATTTGGTCTATCTCTTTCCCATGTTGAAGGGTCTTTTAGAGATATACAGGATAAAATAAGTAAAAATTTCGATATTCTTGAAAATATAGCACGTGAATTTGAAAAAGGTTCTTCTGAACTTTCTTCCTTTGTATCTTTTTTCAGGGGTAAAAGGTCCCAGATAGAGATGTTGATTTATTCCTTAAAAATTGCTGAGGAAAGTTTTGGGAAATTAATGGGTGAGTTTAAAAGATTAAAAGATAACATTTTTATGGCAGTATCCTTACTTGAGAAAATACAGGGTTTTGTTGAATTTATGAAAGATTATGCTTCTAAAACAAGACTTTTATCCCTTAATGCCTCTATTGAAGCCACAAGAATGGGTGAAGAGGCAAAAGGATTTTCAATAATAGCAGAAGAAATTGGAACACTTGCCCAATCTGTTGAAAATGTTATTGCAAAATTGATCCATGAATTTTCTTCAACAAGTGAAATACTTGAAAACACAAAGAATTTTCTTGGTGAATATGAAAAATTGATTGATAATAATAAAGGTAAGTTTATTGAATCTGGTGAAAAAGAAAAAGAGCTTTTAATTAATACCCTTGATCTATTACCCAATATTGAAAATTTACCTTTATTTTTTGAAACTTCCCTATTAAAACTTACAGAAGTTATAAAACTAATCGGTGAGGAATTGCAGGAGGCTGAAACAGGTAATCAGAAAATGAAGGAAATAGTGGATGAGCTCAAGGAAATGAATCATCTGCTTGAAAAAATTGAGAATGGAATTAATGAATGTAAGCTTATTTCTGATAAGATGAAACTTCTTGAGGAAGAAATAAGAGGTGGGTGATAATAATAAGATAAATGTTGGAATAATAGGTGTTGGTCATATTTCCCAGATAGGGTATATTCCCTCAATTAAAAGATTAAGGGATAAAATAAATCTCTATGCTTTATGTGATCTTGATGAAGCAAAATTATATAAGGCTAAAGAAATACACAGAGCAGAAGCAATATATACGGACTTTGAGGATTTACTTTCCGATAAAAAGGTGGATGCTGTTATTATAACTACTCCAAATCACCTTCATTATCCAATTGCCCTTGCTTCTCTTACCTATGGAAAACATATTCTTTGTGAACTACCTGTATCAATAAAATTGGAAGAGGCTTATGAATTAAGGAAAAAGGTTATTGATACACAAAGGATTTATATGCCTGCTATGAATTATTCCTTAAGACCTGATATTTTAAAAATTAAGGAAATTGTTTTTGATAAAAAAATTCTTGGTAATGTTATCCATGTTAAATTTATAAGAAGAAGAAAAAGATTTGATTTTTCAGGGCCAAAGTGGATGCAGGATCCAAATTCAGCTGGTTCAATTTTCCATTCCACCCTTATTCATATATTTGAGATCTATTTTACATTTTTTAAATCCGAGCCGCTAAGGTTCTTGAAAGTGTTTAAGAAAAATGAAAATGGAATTGAATGGGAGGGGACCTTGTATTTAGAACTGAAAGATAATACCGGTGTTTTGATAGAAATTTTATGGGATCCTTTTATTGATAGTGATAAATTCCAGATTGAAATATACTGTGAAAAAGGGAATGCTTACCTTTCACCCTTTAAGATAGTTCAGAAGCATTTTGGGCAACTCATAGATATAACACCAAGAATAACTGAGGAAAGAAGTTTTTATAGACTCTCCTTTGATTTACTGCTGGAACATTTTTTTAATTCTATAAATGGAACTGAAAATCCGAAATTCAAAATAGATGAAGGAATCAGGATTCTTGAAATTATTGAAAAAATTAGAAGTTAAAAATATTTTTCTATTTTTTTTATCCCTTTTTTTGCTTTTACTTTCTTTTCCTCCTTTTTATTTTTTCCCTTTTGCCTTTTTTTCTTTTATACCACTTTTTATTTTGTTAAAAAGTATAAAAAAGAGTTTTCTCCCTGGTTTTATATATGGTACTATTTTTTCTTTTTTTCAGTTAAACTGGATTTTTAATTTAACTCAGATTGAAAAAGAATCAAGTTTCTGGATAACTCTTGGAACTTTTTTGATATTTTTAGGTCACGGGATTTATTTTGGCACCTTTACTTATTTTTTTAAAAGATTGTATAAGGAAAATTTTGCTTTCCTTTTAGTGCCTTTAATTTATACTATTCTTGAAATAATCCGTTCAAAATCAGAAATTGGTTTTCCCTGGGTAGTTCTTTTTTTATCACAGAAAAATAACTTACCTTTAATTCAGATTATTGAAATAACAGGTCCCTTTTTTATAACTTTTTTTATTGTCTTATTTAATTTTTTAATTTTTACTAATAAAAAATCATACATAATATTTTCTATTTTTTTAATTTTTTCACTTTCTATTCCTGGCTTTTACTTTTTAAAAAAAGAAAATAGAGAATTAAGAAAAATTGAAATAGCCCTTTATCAACCCCATATTCCCCTTACCTATTCACCTAAGGAAGAGCTGAAGAAAGCAAAGAAAATATACGATTCTCTTGCTGTTAACGGTGTTTTAATTTCTGTATTTCCTGAATCTTCAATTCCATCCTTTGCAAGGTATGATACAAATGTTTTAAAAATTGTCAGTAATTTTACAAGAAAGACAGAAAGTTATTTAATTTTCGGAAATGCTGATGCTGTCAAATATAATGAGAGATACAAATTTTATAATACTGCCTTTCTTGTGAATAGAGAAGGAACACTGATTGATTATTACCATAAAACTCATCTTACGCCTTTTGGTGAAGCTCTACCCTATGATGAGGTTTTCGCTTTTTTAAGAAAACTTGATTTTGGACAGGGAAATTATTCAAGGGGAAAAACTTTGAGACTTTTTAAAATTGAAGATTTTTCTCTATTTGTTCCCATATGTTTTGAATCAATTTTTACTGAGATTTCAAGGGAGGCTGTTAAAAGGGGTGCTAATTTACTTATTAATATAACAAGTGATGGGTGGTTTGGAAAATCCCTTGGTCCAGAAGTTCACAGGGACCTTGCAATTTTCAGGGCAATTGAAACAAGGAGGTATCTTATAAGGTCAGCAAGGAGCGGAATAAGTTGTATTATTGATGAAAAGGGAAGGGTTTTGAAAGAACTACCGCTTTTTAAAAGGGGTGTTATAAAGGGTGAGGTTAAAATTTTTAATAATAAGACCTTTTATGTTAAATACGGTTATTTAATTGATATCCTTTATTTC
>CBFGJR010000069.1:0-3690 GCA_965649145.1 Caldifarciminota bacterium
AATCAAAAAAGCCACTCTTTCTTAAGAAATCAAAAGGAACTTCATATACCCCTCTTCAAACCTGGATAACGGTTTTTTCAGAAAATTTTGAATCAGGAACAATGCCTACTGGATGGCAAGTTATAAATGGGAATAATGACGGATTTAGTTGGACTGTAGGAGTTTCTGATGATGGTTATGACCCACCGTCTTATGGAACAAAATATTTATATTACTCTGATGATGACGCAGGTCCTTCTGCCCCTCCTGGTGATGAAGAAGTTATAACAAATACTTATTATATTTATAAAATTAATCCCTTAAGATTTATCTATTCCTGTAATTTTCAGGAATATGCGGGTCCTCCCTTAGAATATGGCAGGATATATGCAAGGTTCTTTTCGAATGGTGTATGGGGTTCATGGAATATGCTGGTGGAATACAGTTCTGATTTACCTACTGGTGGTATATGGGATACTCTTGATTTATCTCCTTTTTTACCTGCTGATTCTGTTCAACTTAGATTTGTTTATTCTGACCCAAATGGACAGTATGCCTGGGGTTTCTATCTTGATAATTTCCTTCTTGAGGGAATTTTGCAACTTAAAGTTCTATTTGTTGATGATGACCAGGGCGGAAGCTATGAAAGTTATTTTGTAAATTCATTACAGTTTCTAAATGTTTCTCATGATACCTTTACTGTTCCTCCTGGTCCAAACAATGGTCCTGATTCCGCCAATATGTCAAATTATGATATTGTGATATGGAATACAGGAGAAGACTGGTTCAATACATTGACAGGTACAGATACCATTGAAATCAAGAAATATTTAAATGCGGGTGGGATGTTGTGGTTATCCAGTCAGGATGTACTTTACGATTTAGGAACAAGAGTTTCATGGATGCATTTAATAAGTTACATAAATGATCTTGGTTCACAATATGCAAAGGGTGTTGGTCCTGTTATGCAGGGATTTAATTTTAGAACCGACGGTAATGTTTTTACTGATTATTCAGATAATATAAATCCTGATGCTTCAGCGTATCCTGAGGTTTTGAATGAAAATTATCGTTCAACTGCAATATCCTATTCCGCTACATATAAACTCTTCTTCAATGCCTTTGCCTTTGAGAATATAGCTGGTCCTTATGATAGACATGAATTTACAAGGAGGGTTTTAAGATTTTTCGGATATCCTATGCCAAAAAGGGATGTTGGAGCATATTCTGTTTCCCCAACAGGTTTTGTTCAAATGGGTGTTACGGTTCAAATATCGGCTACATTTAATAATTTCGGAACCCTTTTCCCTGAGAATTTCAATACTCATATAGAAGTTAGAGACCCATCAAATAATGTTATTTTAACAAAAGACAGTGTTATTACAGGGCTTTTACCTCTTACGAGTGACACAATTTCATTAGGAAGTTTTATTCCTACTTTAATGGGAACATATACAATACTTGCTTATACATCCAGTAATTTTGATGAGATAAGTTCTAATGATACTTTAAAAGGGCAGTTTTATGCAACACCATGGGGTTCATGGACAATTTATCCTTCACCCAGTGTAAATTCTGATAGATTGACACATGCTACCTGTTATGATTATGATAATGACAGGATTTATATGATAGGTGGGACCCCTGATGGGACAGCGGGATCAAATGTTTCTTATATTTACAGATTTGACCCTTTAAATAATACCTGGGAGACAAACCTTACAGATATGCCAACTCCAAGGGGTTGGATTCAGGCTGTTTATTATAATGGATTTATTTATGTTCCTGGTGGTTATTCCAACTCTCAAACTGCTCTTTCTGTTTTTGAAGCCTATGATATACAGAACAATGCCTGGGTATCACTTCCATCTTTACCTTCTCCGAGACTTGCCTATGGAGCAGCAGGCTGGAATGGAAGTATTTATGTAATTGGAGGAATGGATGCTAATTTTAATGGAACAAACACTGTTTTTAGATACGATATTACAAATAATTCATGGAGCAGTGCAACAAGTCTTCCCTTTAACTTCTTTATGGGTGGTGTGACCCAGAGTAATGACACTATATATGTAGTTGGAGGTTATACAGGTAGTGCTGCTCTTTCAGATCTTTACAGGGGAATTATTGACCAGAGTAATCCTGATTTAATTACCTGGGAAAATCTTGGTCCCCTTCCATATCCAAATATGAATAATGCCGCGGTTTATTTACCAGGTTCTGTGATAATGATAGGTGGATTTGTAAATGCTCAAACAGTTACAGATTCTGTCTGGGAATATGATATTCAAACTGGAACATGGTTACCTGTTCCCGATTATGTTGTTCCAGTTGTCAGGAATCATTTTGCAATAGGAAGAAAGGCAAGGGGTGGAACAGGAGACAGAATTTATGTAGTTGCCGGTGATGCTAACGGAGACTGGGATATTCCTAATAATTATTACTACTATTTAGAAAGACCTGCTGCACTTTCTGTATCTGAAGGGGGAGAAAAATTGAATAAACCCTACCTTATGGTGAAGAGTAATCTTTCTAATGGAGGTTTTGTTATTAATTTTACTCTTACAGAAAATAGAAATGTTGATATAGGACTTTATAATATACTTGGTCAGAGGGTTGCAACAATTTTTAAAGGAACAAAATCAAAGGGAGAATATACGATAAACTTCAATAGAAAAGATCTCAAATCCGGAATATACTTTATAAAAATGGAAGCAGGAGATAGATTATCCATACAGAGGATATTAAAGATAAAATAAGATAAAGTTTTAATCTTACAATTTTTAGGGGGAGGTTCAAAGCCTCCCCTTTTTATTTTATAATTATATATAATGGAAAAAACCCTTTTAATAATAAAACCAGATGCTGTTCAAAGAAATTTAATAGGTAAAATTATCTCAATGTGTGAGGAAAATGGTTTTAAGGTTTTAAATATTAAAATGGAAAGGTTAAAAAAGGAAAAGGCTCAAAGTTTTTATGATGTGCACAGGGGGAAAGATTTTTTTGGAGTTCTTGTTGATTATATAACCTCTGATAAAATTGTTGCTGTTCTTCTTGAAGGTGAAGATGCTATCCAAAAGTTAAGGGAACTTGTGGGAGCAACGGACCCGAAGAAAGCAAGACCTGGAACAATAAGGTATCTTTTTGGAATAGATATAACAAGGAATTCTGTTCATGCCTCTGATTCAAAGGAGAGTTTTTTTTATGAAGTGAAGCACTTCTTTTAATGCATTTTTCAGAATTTTTTTTCCCGATATTAAAAAAGGAAATAGATGAGATATTTAAGGGTAAAAGGGTCAAAAAAATACTTAAAGGTAATAAAAAAATATTTATCGTTTTTGATGATAAAAATATTTTAAAAGTATCCCTTGAACCTCAAATTTATTACTTTTTACCCTATAGAGACCCTACAAAATATGCTTTTGAGACATTTAAAGAGAATAGTTCCGATGAATTTAAAGAACTTCCCTATTTAAAGGATTTTGTTTATAGAGATTCTGAAATAGTAGAAGGAGAAAGGATTTTTATAGGGAATTTTATTAAAAAGAATCCCCTTGGTGAAATTGAAAGGAGAAAATTGATAATTGATTTTACAAGGAGAAAGAAAGTCCTTTTAATATTAAAAGAGGAGAAAGTTATATATTCCTTTCCTGGAATAAAAGAATTTAAAATGGAATTTCCTGAAAAAATTAATATTTTTAAAGAGGAAAATTT
>CBFGJR010000070.1:0-3670 GCA_965649145.1 Caldifarciminota bacterium
TATAAGAAAAGTAAGGTTTGATAGAATAAAAAAAATAATAAAAAAATTGAAGGACCTTGGAATTAAAATTGAACTTGAAGAAATAATGAATGAAAAAAATATTCAAGCCTTTGGAAGACCTCATATAGCAAGAATTCTTGTCAAAAAAGGATATGTATCTTCTATTGACGAAGCTTTTGAACTGTATCTTGGAAAAGATAAACCAGCCTATGTCCCTAAATTTAAACTGACACCAAGGGAGGGAATAGAATTAGGTATAAAATCAGGAGGAATCCCTGTTATAGCCCATCCAGGTATTGAAAACCTTGATTATGATTATCTTGATTACCTGAAGAAACTTGGGATGAAAGGAGTTGAAGTTTTTTACCCGGATCATGATAGTGAAAAAGAAAAATATTATCTCATATATGCTATTAAAAACAATTTACTTGTAACAGGTGGATCTGACTTTCACGGTGATAATCATGATGGTAAAAATATAATTGCAAGTAAAACTTGCCCTTATGAGTATTATTTGAAACTTAAAAATTTTAAGAATGAAATGTTTAATAGCAAACAGAGGTGAAATAGCAGTAAGGATAGCAAGAACTCTGAGAGAAATGGGAATATCACCGATAGGGGTTTATTCTGATCCTGATAAATTTTCCCTTCACAACTTTTTTATGGATGCTTCTTATCCTTTAAATGGTAAATCAAGTCATGAAACCTATTTAAATATTGATAAAATATTGTGGGTAATTGAAAAAGAGAAACCAGAATTTTTACACCCAGGGTATGGCTTTTTATCAGAGAATTATCTCTTTGCTCTTGAAGTCGAAAAAAAAGGTGTGAATTTTGTGGGTCCATCTCCAGAATCTATGAGGTTAATGGGCGATAAATCTTTAGCAAGAAAAATTGCTGAGAAGTGTTATGTTCCGGTTGTTCCAGGTTATTCCGGAAAATTAGAAAAACCTGAAGAGGGTCTGAAAATAGCGGAAAAGATTGGGTTTCCTTTGTTTTTGAAAGCGAGTATGGGTGGGGGTGGAAAGGGTATGAGAATTGTGAGGAATAAAGAAGAGTTTATTTCTCAATTTAATTTAGCCTATAAAGAAGCAGAGAGTGCTTTTGGAGAAGGCACCCTTTATATAGAAAAATTTATTGAAAAACCTAAGCATATAGAAGTTCAGATAATAGGTGATAAAAAGGGAAATTACTTTGCGCTCGGCGAAAGAGAATGTTCCATTCAAAGAAGACACCAGAAATTGGTTGAGGAAAGTCCCTCATATTTTATTGATGATAAAATAAGAAAGGATATTGAGGAAGCTGCAATAGAGATAGCAAGGGCTTGTAATTATCACAATGCAGGAACAGTAGAATTTATATTTGATGAAAATAGGAATTTTTACTTTATTGAGATGAATACAAGATTACAGGTAGAACATCCTGTTACTGAAATGAGAAGTAACCTTGATCTTGTTTATCTTCAATTAAAGGTTGCAGGTGGTGAAAAACTCAATCTTGAGAAACCTTATCCCTTAAATGGTTATTCTCTTGAAGTTCGTATCTGTGCTGAAGATCCTTACGAAAATTTTATTCCTTCACCTGGAGAAATAAAGTGGTTAGCGTATCCTTCAGGTCCCTTTGTAAGGGTTGATTCAGGTGTATATCAGGGTTTTTATGTTCCTGAGGAGTATGACCCTTTAATAATGAAGATAATTGTATGGGGTAAAGATAAAAAAGAAGGGGTTGAAAGGATGAAAAGAGCTTTAAGTGAGCTATTTATTGCAGGTATTAAAACAACAAAAGAATTTTGCTTAAATATTATTTCAAGAGAATTTTTTGAAAAAGGGGAATATGATACCTTTTTACTTGAGAGATGGAAACCGGAAAATTTAACTCCCTTTGTTTTTGAAGAAGAATTATCTTCTCTTTTTGAAATACGGAATTTAAAAGAAGAAAAAAAACAGATGCTTTTAAGTTCCTGGAAAAACTTTAAATTTTTTCATAATAATTTTGAATTATAATGGGAGAAATATTTTCAAATGATATACTCTTAAAAACTCTTCTTGTAGGATTAATTGCGCAGATAATAAAATCAATTATTTATTTCTTTAAATTCAAAAAATGGAACTGGAAATGGTTGACAGAGACAGGGGGTATGCCTTCTTCTCATACAGCATCCACCTTTGCGTTAACCACCATGGTTGGAATAAGGGATGGTTTTAGATCGCCTTTATTTGCTGTAACTGCTTTCTTTACTTTTATTGTTATGTATGATGCTGCTGGTTTGAGAAGAGCAGCCGGGAAACAAGCACAAATCTTAAATAAAATAATGGATGAATTCTCTCATACAGGTAAAATTAAAGAGGAGAGATTAAGAGAACTTTTAGGTCATACTCCCTTTGAGGTAATTGTCGGTGCTATTCTCGGTATTTTTTTTGCATTGATTTTTGTTTAATTTTATCTTATAATTTTCTCTATATGAAAAAAATAGAAATTGGAGAACCGGTATATCAAAGAAATTTATTAATGTATCCTTTATATATAGAAAATAGTAGGGATTTTAGAGGGAATATAAAAACAATTGATGAGGCATATAAGGAAGGTTTTGGAAAATTTGAGGAATTAAGGGAGCCTTCTGTTAACAGGATAATTTTTAAGAATAGCGGAAATGTTCCTGTTTTTGCCATTGATGGAGAAGAAGTAATAGGTGCCTTTCAGAACAGGGTTATTAATACTGCTTTTTTTTCTGAACCTAATACAGTTATTGAAGTCCCGGTTTCCTGTGTTGAAGAGAGAAGATGGAAAGGAGAAAGAAGTTTTAGTTCTTCTGGTGTTGCTTTATATCCCAGTTTAAGGGCTATTCTTTTAAAAACCACAAATAAGAGTTTATCACTGAATAAAACTTATCATTCGGATCAGAGCATAGTTTGGAAGAGTATTAGGAATACTCTTAACTCTCTTAGAATTTCTTCTGGTACTCTATCTATTCATGATGCTTTTAAAGGGTATGAATCCCAGATTGAATGGTATCTTGAAAACCTTGATTTAAATAATGCAAGTGGTTTAATTGCTTTTGCAGGTGATAAATTTATATGTATGGATCTTTTTGTTTCCCCTTATATTTTTGAAAAATTCAAGAAAAAAATTTTAAGAGGTTATGCCCTTGATGCTATACTTCTGCAGGACCGTCCGACTGACTTTATAAATACAGAAAGGGTTAAAGAAATAATTGAAAAAGTTATAAGGATGAAGATGAAAAAATTTAGTGGAGTGGGGAAGGGTATTGAGTATAGGGGAGAAGGTGAAGGTTTAATAGTGAGAGGATTTAAAAAAGATAAAAAAGAAGATTTCTTACATTTAGCAGCTTTTCCAGATATAAAATTATAAATTGGATTTTTTAAATATAAGATTCTTTGACTTTTTAGATATATTAATCTTATCCTTATTCTCTTATTTTATTATAAGGTTATTCAGAGGTACAAGAGCTGGTTTTATGTTCCTGGGGGTTTTTATTCTCTTCTTGCTTGCTTTTATTTCATTTACATTTGATTTAGCAGGTACAAAGTTATTTTTTAATGATTTAAAAACAATTGGATTAATTGCTTTTATAATAATATTCCAGCCAGAAATAAGGAGACTTCTCACAAGTTTTGGTCGTTTATCAATTTTAAAAAGAGAAAAAGTGGAT
>CBFGJR010000071.1:0-3660 GCA_965649145.1 Caldifarciminota bacterium
CCTCATTAACAAAGAAAGAAAAAATATAGAAAATGACTCAGAAAAAATATTCTTACTTATACCCACCTACAATTCCAGTTTTCTTATCAGTTATAAAAAGAGGAATTTTTCCTTTTCCTATAGACTGAGATTAATAGGGCCCCACTACTCCATAGATCTATCTGATTACAAAGTTAAAAATGTGCAACATGGAATCTTTCAGGATTTGTCCTTTACCTTAAAATTGAGTAAATTTATTGATTTATCCCTTATCTCAACTAACATAGATAATAAACCATACGAATTTCAAATTGGTTTTCCTATGGAAAGAAGGAGAATTTATGTTTTTGCTGAATCAAATTTTTAGTTTATATTTAATATTAGTGTTTTCTCCCCGAATCATTTCCCTTGCCCCAAGTGTTACCGATTTTCTTATTAAATTAAATCTTAGTGATTTTATTGTGGGAAAAACCTATCTTGACCCTGATTTTATAAAGGCTGAAATTGTTTTACCCTCTTCAATGAAAATTTCAAAGGAGAAAATTTTGAGTTTAAAGCCAACTCACATTATATCAGCAGGTTTAATTCCTGAAGAGGAGTTATATTACTTTAAAAAAAAAGGATAAAGGTTTTTGATTTTAAATATGAAAATATTTTTAGTGTTATTGAAACCTATATAGTCCTTGGCAAAGAATTTGGAATAGAGGAAAAAGCACTGAAAGAACTGAAAAGTTTTCTTGACACCCTTTTTTTATTTAAAAATATAAAGAATAATAAAAAGGTTTTATTTATTCTTGATTTAACAAACGGAGTATGGTGTCCTGGAGAAAAAACCTTTATAGATGATTTAATTGAATGGGTTGGTTTTGATAACATATCTGATTTTTTTGAAGGATATAAAATAGTATCAATTGAAAAAATTTTAAAGGAGGAACCTGATATTGTGATATTTAATTTTAAGAGGGGATATGAGACTATAAAAAATACACCCTTTAAAAATTTAAAACCCATAAGAGAAAAAAAATTTTATGAAGTACCTGACCCTGATTATTTTTCAAGACCTTCACCACTTTTGATAAAAGCTTTAAAGTTTCTTTCTAAAATTGAATAAAAAAAACTTTATTTTATTTTTTTGTTTATTTTTAATTTTTATTCTCTCCTTATTGATAGGTCCTGTTTTTTCATTTGAAGGGGAAATAATTTTCAATATAAGGTTACCGAGAATTCTTGCAGTTATTTTTTCAGGTGCAATACTTTCAGTTTCAGGTCTTTTAACACAGACCCTTTTTAGAAATCCAATAGCTGAGCCCTATTTACTTGGAATTTCAGCAGGTGCGGCTCTTGGAAGTTTTATTGCAAAAAACTTTATTCCCTATTTCCCTTATAATACCCAGATTTTTGCCTTTTTGTTTTCCCAGATGATTGTATTTTTTGTAATTTTAATCTCCTTCAAAGATGGTTTTTTACCAAAAGAAACCCTTTTACTTTCAGGAATTGCCCTTTCTTTGCTCTGTTCCAGTATTCTTTCTTTTTTAATTTTTATTTCACCAGAGGAAAGAGTAAAGATATTTTTCTATTTTTTTGGCTCCTTTTCCCTTATTGAATGGAAAGAATTTTTTATAATTTTTATCCTTTTTATAATTTCTGTTATCCCTATAATTTTAAATTTAAATAAATACGACCTTTTACTTTTATCCGATGAAGAAATTTTAGCACTTGGGATAAACTTAAAAAGAGAAAGAGTTTTTCTTTCTTTACTTATATCATTTATGACAGGTGTAGTAATATCAGTTTCTGGAATTATTGGGTTTATAGGTTTAATTGTTCCCCATATAGGTAGACTTATCTCTGGTTCAGGTAAACATAAAAGTATTATTTTAAATGTTCTTTTAACAGGTTCAATTCTTCTTTTAATGTGTGATGATTTATCAAGGGTTCTTTTTAAAGGTGCAGAAATTCCTGTTGGTGTATTTACATCCCTTTTAGGTGTTCCCTTTTTTCTTTATCTTTTATTTAAAAAAAGAAATTATTGAATTTTTTTAAAAAAGGATAAAAAGTAAAGTTTATCAAGGGTTAAAAGCCCCTTAGGTAACTTGTCAATTTTATTTATCCAGTTTGTAACTATTGAGGAAGTTGCTTCATCTCCTGGAATTCCGCCATCAACTTTTAATTCAAGGGTGGGTTTGCCTTCTATAATAATTCTATCACGAGGATTTTTTGCGTCAAGACTCATTTCAAGGAAAAGTTCAATATCTATTTTTTCTTCTGTTTCCACTTTTACTTTATGGATGATACCGCATACCTTACCCTTTTTTACTTCAAAATATTTAGTTTTTATCAATCTTTTTGCAATTTTGGGCTCACAGGTTTCCTCTATGTTTTTAATTTTAAAGCCAAGAATTTTTGTTAAAATTGAACCTGATTCTAAAAGCCCCACATGTCCTATCTCTCTTTTTTCCCATTTTTTTTTAAATTCCTCTTCTTTAAGTCCTGAACCAATTTTTTTCTGAAGAGGATATCTTCTTTTACTTGCATTATTTATTCTTTCCACCTTTATTGATTTTATTTCCTCAAATATCCCTGAAAAAATACTTGGAAGAAAATCCATTGCAAAACCAGGATTTATACCTGTTGGGAGTAAAGTAACTCCTTTTTCTTTTGCTTTTTTATCAATTTTTTCAGCAAGTTCAGGATTTTTAAGATAGGGATCTGTCATTTCTTCTGTTGTTGTGATTATACTGTGTCCCTTATCAAGAATTAACATATACTGCTCAAACACATCCTTAACAAAGGAACCTGTTAAATGTAAAACTATTCCCCTTTTTTCTCTTTCAAAAACCTTTTCAGGGTCAGATTCCACATATATATCAGAAAATTTTTTTATCCCTGTAATTTCATAAAGAGATTTACCCACCTTCTCAGGATCAATGTCAATCACTCCTTTAATTTCTATCCCCTCCCTATACAAGAGGTTTTTAAGAACACCTTTTGCAATTTCACCTATTCCAAAGATATATATGGGTTTCATAATTTAAAGATTTTAAAAAAACTTTTTTTCAATTTTCAAAATGTTTTTATTATAATAAGAGGGTTATGTCGGAGAAAATAACGAAAAAACTTAATCTCGGCTGCGGTAAATTTAAAAAAGGAGGGTATCAGGGAGTAGAGTTTCAACTGGAAAAAATGAAACTTTCATGGTTTGCCCAGGAGTACCTTAAAAAAACTGTGCTCCCCTATCCTCTTTTTTTAATTGCCAAATTTATAGGTAAAATAATTGATTTTTTTGCCAATCTTTCTCCCTTTTTGTGTTCAAGATTTTGGTGCTTTTTAGTTGGAGGATTTGAAGAAATAGAATTTCATTTCAGAGTAAAAAAATGATTTATTTAATTTGAAAATTCTTATAACTCCACTATTTGGTATTGGTGACACTCTTATGATGACCCCAGCACTTAAGATTTTAAAGGATAACATAAAGAATTTAGAACTTAATGTTTTTGTCATGTTTGAATCTACAAGGGATATTCTCCTTTTTAACCCCTATATTGACAATCTTATTTATTACCCACTTCTCTCAAATAGATTTAAAAGTTTTTTTTATGTTATAAATAACATAAGGGTTAAAAAATTTGATTGTGTTATTAATTTCTATCCCACAAACAGAAAGGAATATAATATTTTTTC
>CBFGJR010000072.1:0-3598 GCA_965649145.1 Caldifarciminota bacterium
AAAAATTGTAACCTTAACATCACTAAGAGCAGTTACTCTTGCAGTTCTTTCCCTTTCCCCAAAAAAACCTACCTCACCGAAAAAATCTCCCTCCTTTAAATAAGTTAGAGTGATCTCCCTCCCCTCCTCAGAAATAAGAGAAACTTTCACTTCACCTGAATTGATAATGTAAATTGAATCTCCTTTCTCCCTCTCATCTATTATAACCTCCCCCTTTTTATAATCCTTACATATACCCATTTTTCCCACTATTCTTATTTCCTTATCAGATAAAAATTTAAAAAGAGGAACATCCTTTAAGGAAATTAACTTATCCATAAAGATATATTATAATTTAAAACATTCTTTAATACAAAAAGCTTATTTGCCCCTTACAAAATCTCTTACCTGTGCTTGATTTTTGTGCTGAAATATATTATAATTTAAATTCAAACAGGTAGGTTCAAGTCCATAAATTTAAAAATTAGATAAAAGATAAATGAAACCAAAAATTCATCCAGAGTATGTAGAAGCAGTGATTGAGTGTGCATGTGGTAATAGAGTGGAGACTCGTTCAACAAAAAAATTTATTAAAGTTGAAATATGTTCAAACTGCCACCCCTTTTTCACTGGTAAGGAAAAACTTGTTGATACAGAAGGAAGGGTGGAGAAGTTCAGAAGAAAGTATGGAGAAAAAACTAAAACCACTTCTACAAAAGTGAAGGCAAGAAGAAAGAAAAAGACCTCTTAAAAGGGGGTTAAAATGAGTTTACCAGAACCTATAGGACCCTATTCCCTATACAGGGAAGTGGGTGATTTAGTTTTTATTGCAGGTCAGATTGGTATTGATCCAGAAGAAGGTGAAATGCCGGAAAGTATTGAAGGTCAAACAGAAAAGGCTCTTGAAAACATAAAAAATATCCTTGAAAGTATAAATTTGAAAATGGATAATGTTGTAAAGACAACAATTTTTCTTAAAGATATAAATGATTTTCCAAAAGTAAACGAGATTTACTCAAAATATTTCAAGAAACCTTATCCAGCGAGAACCACAGTTGAGGTGAACTCTCTACCTAAAAATGCAAAAATTGAGATAGAAGTTATTGCTTATAGAAAATGAAGAAAACAAAAAAGATAAGAGTTTTAATTGCAAAACCAGGACTTGATGGTCACGATAGGGGTGCAAAGGTTGTTGCAAGAGCCTTAAAAGATGCGGGTATGGAGGTTATATACACAGGTCTTCATAAAACAGCTGAGGATATTGTGGAGGCTGCTCTTCAAGAAGATGTGGATGCTATCGGGCTTTCCATACTTTCTGGAGCCCATATGACCTATTTCCCAAAGGTTTTAAAGTTAATGAAGGAAAAGGGTCTTGAAGATGTTTTGCTTTTTGGTGGTGGTGTAATCCCTGAAGAGGATAAAAAGAAATTAAAAGAAATGGGTGTAGGAGAATTATTCGGCCCAGGGACACCTTTAAAAGAAATAATAGAATATATAGAAAAGTGGGTAGAGGAGAGAGATAAGAAAAAGGGCGAATAATAAAATGGATAAGGGAGGAAGAAGATAGGAAAAAGGTTACTATTTCTTAGTTTATTTTTTCTTTTATCCTGTACTCTTGAAGTAGAAGTAAGAGAAGTAATTGATGGTGATACATTTGTTACTTTCTCTGGTGAAAGAGTAAGACTTATAGGAATTGATACACCGGAGGAGGGGAGGTTTTATTATTATGAAGCAAAAAAGGAACTTGAAAGTCTTATAAAGGGTAAAAAGGTTAAACTTGAGTTTGATATAGTAAAAAAAGATGTATATAATAGAATCCTTGCTTATGTTTTTGTTGACACCATATTTGTCAATAACTATTTGTTAAGAAATGGTTATTCCTATATTTACACTTTCCCCCCGAATATAAAATATATCTTGAAATTCAGGAAATCCCTTGAATATGCGATAAAAAACAAAAAGGGAATGTGGAAAATGTTTCTTGATGAAAAGGATCTTTTTATAGGAAACGCAGAGAAGATGGAATTTCACAAAAGAAATTGCCCAGAACTTCATGAAGTACAATCTTATAGCAGGGTTAATTTTAGGTCTTCTCTTGAAGCACTGCTTGAAGGTTATCATCCTCATAGACTCTGTAATCCTGTTAAATTTATTAAATGATTTTGTTTTATATTTTTTTCCAGCTATCAGAAATAAATGCCTTTATAGAAAGTTCAACTGGTGATTCCTGGGGAATTTATAAAATAAAAAGGGCAGAGGAGATTCTAAAAAAGGGCGATTTTTATGTTAAAAAAGATTTAATAGATGTTTTAGAATCAAATCTATCAGATTCTGTAAAGGGAAAAGCCATAGAAATTTTAATGTTTTTAGGTCCTGATACACTTAAGAATGCTCTTTTATCAATTAACTATCTTTTAAATCTTCATTTTTATAAAAAGAGAAAGGAGAAACTATGGCTTTTATATAATTTTTTTAAAAAGAAAAAGGATTATAAAACATGTGAGAAAATATTGAGAAAAATTTCTTCCGATTACCCGGAAGATAGAATAAAAGCACAGAAGGAAATTTTTGAAATCTTTTTAAATACAGATAATTTTGAAGGAATTTATCCTTTAATAAATACTGTTAAAAAAGAAAGGATTGACCTTTATTTACTTTATCTCTCAAAATTAAATGACACAATTTCTTTTCTTTTTAATTTTGATACCTTAAATAATATTAAAAATTTTCCCTACTCCGATTCTATTTTTAAAATTTATAAAGATTATCTATCTTTCAGTGATACCTTTATAAACGAACCTGATGCTGAGAAACTAAAAACTTGGAGGGAAGAATTTTTTGTAAAGAAGAATAAAACAAAATCTGATTCCTTAAGAAAATATCTCTTTGAAAATTACGGTTACATTTTACCTTTATATCCTGATTCTTCCTATATACCACAGATTTTAGTTTCAATTTTAGAAAATAAAAAGGTAGAGTGGAAAGAAATTTACGATAGGGGTCTTTATGATATTATATATAAATATGGTGGCAATAAAAATAAATACTTTCTACCTTCACTTTATTTTTTAAGTTTTATAAACAAAGATATAAATTTCCCTGATACTCTCAAAGGTGATTCCCTTTTTGCTTCGCTTATTATATTTAAAAAAAGTAAAAGAGGAATAAATTATGTTCCATATAAATACAGTTATTTAAAGGGAAGATTTTATTTCTTAAGGGGGCAAAAGGATAGCAGTATATATTTTTTGAGGTTTTCAAAATTCTATAACGATATTTCACTTCTTTTATATCTCCTTTCCCAGATGAAGGACACTTTGAAGACTGACTCCTTATTAAAAAAATATGATTTAAATAAATTATTGGAGTTCAAAAGGGGAAGGGAGGCGCTTTTAATATACTATGATTTAAAAAGAGAAAAGGAGAATATAATAAAACTTTATAAATATTTTAAAAAATTTGATGCAGATATTTTAAAAAAATATTATCAAGTTTTTATTCCATACCTTATTGAAAATAAAAATTATAGGGAACTTTTTAAATTTTCTATCTACCTGGGAGATGATACTTTAAAGTTAAAGTTCCTCATAAACTTAAATAATTTTGAAATGGCTGAATA
>CBFGJR010000073.1:0-3538 GCA_965649145.1 Caldifarciminota bacterium
GAGGGTGTAAATTTTATTGAAATTAAGGATTTTTTTGAAAGGGAAGGTTTTGAGGTTTTTTTAGAAGAAGACCCTTTTTTAAAACTTGAAGGTGAAGAATTAAATAAAAAGGCAGAATATTTAGCAAAAATAAGGGTCCTTGATCCTTTAAAGAGAAAATTAAACGATAATCCTTTTTCAGTTGAGATTGATTATGAAAAAAGAAATTTAAAGAGTTTAATAAGAAAAAAGGGTATTATTTATGATGGTTTAAAATTTTTGAAGATATATAGAGAGTTTATTTTGCCCTCTCACAGAAATCTTCTAAATTCCTTTACAATTTTTTTCACTGATCAACTTTTAGCAACTTATTCAGACAGGTGGCATTTAAGAGTTATATTATTTTCTTTTCCTGTTTTAATTTCAATTCCAGGTGTGATTTATGCACCTGCAAAGGATAGAGATTACTATGTCTCAGAGTTTTTAAGGACAACCCCTTTTTATAAAGAATATTATTTGAAAGAAAAGGATGAAAGATTGAAAAGAGTTTTAACTGCTTATGTTATACAGGGAATATTTTTTTATAACTCAATTTTAGAAGGTAAGGAATTCAGATTCTGTGAAGAAAAAGGGTGTATTTTATATAACAGTCACTTTCAAAGAGATGTTATAACTTCCCAGTATAATTTGAATTTCTGTGAATTACACAAGGAAGAATGGGAAAAAATTTCTAAGTTCTAAGAAAAACTCAGTTTGCTATTACTTCAAAATTTAAATTATCCCTTTCACCTTTTATTTTTACTCTATACTTCTCTTTAATTTTGCCTTCTATAATCATTTTAGCAATTTCATTTTCCACATATTTTGAAATTATCCTTTTTAAAGGTCTTGCTCCAAATAAGGGGTCGTAACCTATTGAAATTAAAAATTCCTTTGCAGATTCTTCTAAAATTATCTCTATCCCTTTTTCCCTTAAAGAATCCCTTAAAGGTTCTATCGAGAGCTCAAGTATTCTCTTTAAATCCTCTCTTGAAAGTGGTTTAAAAACTATTATCTCATCAATCCTATTTATAAACTCTGGAGGTAAAGTTCTCTTTATGAGATTTATAACTCTTAATTTTTTACTTTCAAAATCAACTTCCTCTTCAAGAAGAGTCTCTGAACCCAGATTACTTGTCATTATAAAAATTGTATTTTTGAAATCAACTGTCCTTCCATGAGAATCAGTTAACCTACCTGCATCAAAAACCTGCAATAAAATATTTAAAACTTCGGGTTCTGCCTTTTCTATTTCATCAAGAAGGATTACCTGATAAGGTCTTCTCCTTACTGATTCAGTTAAAAGTCCTCCTTTTTCATAACCTATATATCCTGGAGGTGCACCGATAAGTTTTGATACTGAATGCTTTTCCATATATTCTGACATATCAATTCTTAAAAGTGCATCAGGGTCTTTAAATAGAAATCTCGCCAGTTCCCTTGCGAGATGTGTTTTACCAACACCTGTTGGACCTAAAAATAAAAATACTCCTATGGGCTTTGTTTTGTTTGTAAGTAAAGCTCTATTCCTCTTTATAGCCTCTGAAACTGCTTTAACAGCCTCATATTGACCAATTACCCTCTTTGAAAGTTCCTCCTCAATCTTCAAAAGTTTTTTTATCTCTTCTTCAACAAGTTCTGAAGATGGAATACCTGTTATTTTTTCTACAATCCTTGCTATATCGTTTTTATCCACCTTATCATCAAATTTTGAAAGTTTTTCCCATTCCTTTTTCTTTTCCTCATAAATTTTTTGATACTTCTCAATTTTTTCTTTAACAATTTTTGCCCTTTCATAATCACCATACCTTGCTAATGTTTCACCTTCTTCTTCCAGTTTTTCTATTTCCTCTTTTAAGGATTTTAAATCTTCTGGCATTTCAGAGAGTTTCATTCTTACATAAGCACAGGCTTCATCAAGTAAATCAATCGCCTTATCAGGTAACTTTCTTCCCTGAATGTATCTTGCAGATAATTTTGCCGATGCCTCTACCGCTTCATCAAGGATTTTTACCTTATGATGTTCCTCGTATCTATTTTTTAAACCTTTAAGTATTTCTATGGTTTCTTCTATACTCGGTTCATCCACATAAATAGGCTGAAATCTTCTTTCAAGGGCACCGTCCTTTTCAATGTGTTCTCTGTATTCATCAAGGGTTGTTGCCCCTATCACCCTTAATTCTCCTGAGGCGAGGGATGGTTTTAAAAGGTTTGCTGCATCTATTGCTCCTTCTGCAGCACCTGCCCCAACAATTGTATGAATTTCATCAATAAATAAAATTATTTCGCCCTTTCTATTTTTAACTTCATCAATTACAGCTTTGAGTCTTTCTTCAAACTCACCTCTGAATTTTGTTCCAGCGAGGAGCGCGCCCATGTCAAGGAGAAGTATCTTTTTTTCCTTCAAAGGGTCAGGAACTTCCCTTTTTACAATCCTGTGTGCAAGACCATTAACTACTGCTGTTTTTCCAACTCCTGGTTCTCCTATTAAAACAGGATTATTTTTTGATTTTCTCAATAGAACCATTATCACCTTTTCAATTTCCTCATCTCTACCTATTACAGGGTCAAGTTTTCCTGATTTTGCAAGGTTTGTAAGGTCTACTGTAAATCTCTCAAGAGCTCTATATTTTGTCTCTGCCTGCGGGTCCAAAACCCTCTGGGAACCTCTTATTTCATAAATTGCCTTATATACTTTTTCTTTATCAATATGGTAATCCCTTAAAATTTTTCCTGACTCTCCATCTTTTTTTTCAACAATCCCGAGAAATAAGTGCTCTGATGCAATATATTCGTCACCCATTTTTTTTGCCTCTTCCTCAGCAATTTTAAAAACATCATTAAGTCTTGGAGTTATATATATTTGATTTACAGGGTAAGAACCGTATTCTATCTGTGGTATTTTTTCAAGGCTTCTTTTAAGTCTTTCTTTTATAATCTTTGGGGATACTCCAAATTTACTTAAAATCTCAGAAACAGGAGAATTATCTGTGTCTAAAAGGCCTAAAAATAAATGTTCTACATCAAGCTCTCTATGCTTTAGATCAATTAAAATATTCTGAGCCTTATAGATGGCTTCTTTTGCATTATCAGTGAATTTTTCAATCCTCATTCCCTTTCCTCCTTTTTTCTAAAATAAATAACTTTAAAATTTCTGATTTGCAAGGTAAATTGTATATATAGTAAAATTTTTGAAATTTTTTTACTTTGATGGAATATAAAATAGAAAAAATTCTTCTTGTTTATAATCCGAGAAAAGAAAATGTTTCATTTATTATAAAAAAAATAGAAAAATTTTTTAAGGATAAAGAAATAAATCTGGAACTTACTTCTGAACCTGAGAAATTAAAAAAAACTGATTTTGATATTGTTATAACTCTTGGTGGTGATGGAACACTTTTAAAAGCAGTTCACTATTTCCCACAATCAATTTTCCTTGGTGTTCATATGGGAAAAGTTGGTTTTCTATGTGATGTAAATAAAGATAAGATTGAAAGTTATCTTGAAAAAATTATAAAAA
>CBFGJR010000074.1:0-3533 GCA_965649145.1 Caldifarciminota bacterium
TTCCTTCAAATTTTATACCAGATTTTAAATTTTTTAAAAATTTTTTATAATAAGAGGGTGAAAACTTAAAGGAAGGTTTTAAAGAATTAATAGTTCTTAACTGAGAATTAAAATCCACAAAACTGAATCTTATATTAAGGGGTAAAAAGAAAGTTTGAGTCCTTCCAATAAACTTTTTCTGTAAAAATAAATCTATTCCATAACCGCCAGTAACAAATTTTTCCGCGTAAAAAATTCTTGAATCAATTCCCTCATCAGCAAGAAGAAAAAGTGATAAACCAAGATCATAAGATGGATTATCATAAATTAAGATTGACTGGTTAGAAGTAGCAACTCCATATGCACCAAAATGGGAGTAAGATATTCCGTATGGAACAAAAATGAAGCCCCTTTCAAAATGGGGCTTAAATTCAAAAAAGTTGATTATTAAGAGAATTTTTAGAAAAATCATATTCCTTTATTTTATTATTAAATTATGTTTGAATACAAACTATTTGTAAGATACGCTGAAACTGACCAGATGGGAGTTGTTTATTACGCTAACTTTTTTATATATTTTGAAGCCGCAAGGTCCGCTTTTATGAGAGAAAACGGCTATCCATACAGTGAACTTGAAAAAAGAGGTTTATTTTTACCTGTTATTGAAGCCCACTGCAACTACAGATCACCTGCCCATTATGATGAAGAACTTGTAATAAAACTTGGAATAATGGAAATGAAAAATTCTTCCTTTAAAATTCACTATGATGTTTTAAGAGATAACACCCTGATTGCCACAGGTTATACAAGACATGTCTTCACCAATAGAAGTTTTAAACCAGCAAAGATTCCAGAGGAAATAAGAAAAATTTTTGAAAAATATTTAATAAAATGAAAATAGCCTGCATAAGCGATACTCATGATAACTTTGAAGCCATAATTAAAACATTTAAAAAAATAAATCAAAGGAAAATTGATTTTGTATTCCATCTTGGAGATATAATCTCACCATTTACCTTAAATAAAATTAAGGAAATATATTCTGGAAAATTTGTAGCAATCTTTGGAAACAATGATGGAGAGAAACAGGGACTTTATGAAAGGGCAAAATCATTAAATTTTGAAATATATGAGCCACCCCTTTTATATGAAGTAAAAAAAATAAAATTTATGCTTTTTCATATCTATCCTGAAAACTATTTTGCAGAGATAAAGGGGATAGATTTTTTACTTTTTGGACACTGGCACAGAGTTATCCATGTGAGAAAGGAAAATACAATTTTTTTAAATCCTGGAGAAGTTTGTGGCTATCTTTATGATAAAAAAACTTTTGCAATAATTGATTTAAAAACAAAAGAAGTTGAAATAATAAATATTGATGAATAAACTGGAAGAAGGTAAAAAGGGAGAGGATATAGTTTTAAAGGAATATTTTAAAAGGGGCTTTAAACTTTTGGACCGAAATATCTATTTCAGGGGTGGGGAAATTGATTTAATCTTAAAAAAGGGTAATTTAATTGTATTTATTGAGGTTAAAAAGAGAAAAAAGGGTGATTTTCTATCAGGGGTCCTATCAATAAATAAGAGGAAAATTGATAGAATCATTAAATTTTCAAAAATTTACCTTGAAAGAAAAAATTTGTATGAAAAGATAAATGTTAGATTTGATATTGCAATAGTTGAAGGAGAAAATATAAATATTTTAGAAAATGCTTTTTATGAGGGCTTTAACTTAGAATAAATTCTTATGGTAGAAAAAGTTCTGTCGGCTTCTTATTATGGAATAAATGGATTTTTAGTTGAGGTAGAGGTTGATCTTTCTATGGGCTTACCTTCTTATATTTTAGTCGGACTACCTGAAACTGCTGTGAAAGAATCAAAGGAAAGGGTTCTATCAGCAATAAAAAACTCGGGTTTTAATCTTCCTGTTAAAAAGATTGTCATTAATTTGGCACCTGCTGATATTAAAAAGGAAGGAGCCGGTTTTGACCTGCCAATTGCCCTTGGAATTTTAGCATCTTCTTCTTTAATAGAACCTTATATTTTGAAAAATAAAGCCTTTTTAGGAGAACTTTCTCTTGATGGAAAATTGAGAAGAGTAAAGGGTATTCTACCTATTGCTCTTTTATTAAAGGAAAAGGGGATAAGGGAGATCTATTTACCTGAGGAAAATGCAAAAGAAGCAGCTCTTGTTGAAGATATACTTATCTACCCTGTTAAAAGTTTATTACATACAATAAAAGTTTTAAGGGGTGAAGAAACTTTAAAACCTGTTAATATTGATAAATTTAAAATATTTAATGATTTATCAAATTATAAAGAGGATTTTTCAGAGGTAAAAGGTCAATATCATGCAAAGAGGGCACTTGAGATAGCAGCAGCAGGTGGACACAATGTTTTAATGATAGGACCCCCTGGCTCTGGAAAAACGATGCTCGCAAGGAGAATCCCTTCAATACTTCCTCCCTTAACAATTGAAGAATCTCTTGAAGTTACGAAAATACATTCAGTTGCAGGAACACTTTCTTCTGATGAACCAATGCTTGCAAGAAGACCTTTTAGATCTCCCCATCATACAATATCAACAGCAGGAATGATTGGTGGTGGACAGATTCCAAGACCGGGAGAGGTTTCCCTTTCCCATAATGGAGTTTTATTTCTTGATGAACTTCCTGAGTTTAAAAGGGATGTTTTAGAGGTTTTAAGACAACCCCTTGAAGATGGAGTTGTAACAATTTCAAGGGCAAAATCATCTCTTACTTACCCTGCGAAATTTATGCTTATTGCTGCAATGAATCCCTGCCCCTGTGGTTATTTAACTGATAAAAGAAGGGAATGTAGGTGCAGTATAACAGAAATAAGAAAATATGTAAAGAAGATATCAGGACCGCTTCTTGATAGAATTGATATACATATTGAAGTTCCTGCAATTCCTCCATCTGATTTAAAAAATAGGGAAGAAGGGGAAAATTCAGATAAAATAAGGGAGAGAGTTATAAAGGCAAGGGAAATACAACTTGAAAGATACATTAAAGAAAAGGGAATATACTCAAATTCACATCTAAATTCAAAACTTATAAAAAAATATATAAAAGTTGATGGGGAATGCGAAAATATTATATTAAAGGCAATGGAAAACTTATCCCTTTCAGCAAGAGCATATACAAGGATACTCAAAATTTCAAGAACAATAGCAGATTTGGAAGGCTCAATTGAAATTAAAAAAAATCATGTAGCAGAGGCAATAAATTATAGAACCTTTGACAGGGATTACTGGTTAAGTTATATTTAAATGTTTCATGTGAAACATTAAAAGGGACAAAAGGGTGGGGACAAATCCAGAAAATAACAAATCTTAAACTGTAAAAATACTTTCATTGAAAGAAGATGAAAGGGCAAAAAGGATGATTGAGCAAGGGAGCAAAAGGCATGGAGAACTTATGAGGGAAACACAAAAAATGATTGAGGAAGGAAACAAAAGGCTTGAAAAGATACTTATAAAGATAGATGAAAGCACAAAGGAAATTCTTGTAGAAATAATTAAAAGAGTTTAA
>CBFGJR010000075.1:0-3512 GCA_965649145.1 Caldifarciminota bacterium
AGGTTTTAAATTACTTGTTTCAGGATAGAAGTTAATTGCGAATTGGAGAGTGAGCGAGAAAGTGAGATGGAAAAGGGAAAAAGCTGTTAGCTATGAGCTTTTGGCTGTCTGCTTCTATTTACAAGACTTCGCCAATCTCCCATAGAGAGAAACCGTTAAGTAATTCAATTTTTCTATTAAATTTAAATTGATTCAAGAAAATGATGTAATCCTTTTCAGATAGATTGTGAGTTTTAATTAATTCTCTCACAGAATCACTTAAACATGTTAGCTCTGAAAGAAAGTAGACCTTTTGTCCCCTCAACTGAGAATTTCTAATAGCTTCTTTTAAATCATTTAGGGAAGAACCTTTCCCCAATATCCAGTCCATAATCCAGGTGTTTCTCATGGCAAAATATGGAATGTAAATCTTCCCATACCAGTATCCTTTTGAATTACCAGCAATCAAAATAATTGAATTATCATCTGTTTTTTCCCCGATCAACTCTGCCAAAAGAAAATTTTTGTTATTCT
The DNA here is from genome assembly GCA_965649145.1 of Caldifarciminota bacterium. Taxonomy (GTDB): domain Bacteria; phylum Hydrothermota; class Hydrothermia; order Hydrothermales; family JAJRUZ01; genus JBCNVI01. Next base: position 514 of record CBFGJR010000075.1, read on the forward strand.
GAATATCTGTCCTCGGTCTTATACCGAAATAGAAATTATTAATGAAAGTAAGGATTATCATTAATGCAATAATTAAGTGGCTAATTTTTGCTAAACTGGATATGGAAATTATAAAAATTATCAAGATAGGTATCACTATGTTCAATTTGAATTCTATGTTTTTTGTATCCCAAAGGGAGAAGAAAACAAAATATGGAATCATCCAGAATAAAAAACAATTAATATTTGATTTAAAACTTTTCTTGAAAAGACCGATTACTAAAAATAAGATTAAAATTGCCATTAGACCGCAGGAGAAAAGTTGATTTGTTCCCTCAAAGATGGCATTTTTTATAGAGCCTAAGGATAAAAACAAAGTCTCTATAGAGATATTTGACCAGTAACTAATTCTGTAACCTGCGAAGGGGTCTTTACCGAAAAGAACATTTTTGAAAAAAGAAATTAGATCAGAATGGCTTAATATTGAAAATAGAAAATATTGAAGAGCAGTGAAAAGAGTGTATATCCCATAAAACATTAAAATCTCTTTTATTTTTATTCTTCTCGTAATAAAAATGAGCAGGACAGAAAATAGGATTAGAATATTTGTAAGATGAAATCCAGCTGCAAGCGAAAATAAAATTGCAGATGTTATATATCTTTTGCTATCCCTTTCATGGAAAAACAAAACAAAAAGCCCTGATACTATGAAAAATATCCCTGGCATATGAACCTCGGCCTCAACCGAAAAAAGCCAGAAAGAATAAGAAAAAGCAATCAATATGACTCCCGCTATAGATAGGAAGTGTCTATAAGTGAGAGAAAGTAAGATTTTGTAAATAAATATAAGGGTAAGGAGCCCAAAGAATAAAGAAATTAACTGAAGATGAAAATATTCGAGGAGAGGAGTTCCAGATAAAAAAGAAAAAGCTTTATAGGTAATTATGGCAAGGGGAAGATAGAGGAGGTGATGGGGATGGAGCTTGGATATATAATCATTTTTTATTATTGAATATCTTAAAAAGTGACTGAAGACCGTCCCATCAAAGTTGTAGCTTACAGGAAGAAATGAATAATAAACAAGAGCGATGAAAAAAATTATTCCGATAAATAAATATTTCTTCATTACGAATTTATTATATATGAATTCAATTCTTTACTGAAATTTAACTCCTGGAGAGCTCTTCGTCAGAGTTGTTCTCAATTATGAGGAATTTATTAAAAATAGGGATAGAATCAGAAGTTAAAGGAAATCCCTGAAATAATATAAAATCCATTTTTAAAACCAGTTTCCATTTTTAAATCAACTCTCTCTCCAATGAATAACCTGAGCCCGACAGGAAAGTGAAAAACAGGTATCAGGACATTATCCTTTCCGATTTTCTTGACCTCCTCTCCTCCTTCAGTCTTTAAGAGCTCAACTTTGTAGGAAAGATATGATACTCCTATTCCCAATCCAAAAAAAGGATGTATTGGAAATGAAGGGAATATATCAAATAAAGTTGAAAATGTGAGGGTATGGGAGGATGAATTCAGAGTTCCTCCAAATACTCCATAGCCTATTTCCCTTTCCCACATCCCCTCTCCCCTCAGAATGTTTCTTTCATATGAAATTACACTGGAATAACCACCCTTTAAACCTTTCTTCCCGTAATATCTGAACTCCAGGCCATAAACATCTCCTTCTATATAAGGTTTTTTGACAACACCGTATGGAATCCCATCAATAGTTATAAGATCCAGCTTCATTGCATCTATAAGTTTTTCTGGGATGCCAAACCATCCCACTTTTGCAGAAATTCCAAATCTTGGCTCCTCAGATAAAAGAGGTTGAAAAAGAAAAATAAGAATTAATATTTTTTTCATAGTTATTAGCTTAAACTCAGAATTTTAAAAATGCAACAAAAATTTTGAAAACCGAGTTTTTCTGATTTTTAAAGGAACTAAGAATATGAAGACATAGGTTTTGAATAACCAATAACCAAAGTTTCAAGGGACAGGCTTCAAGTCACAAGCTCTGTGTCCGAAGCTTTAAACTTTTCTCGCTTCGCTTTTCTCGCACTCAATTAATTTTGCAATTTAAAATTTCCAATTTTCAATTTCCAATTTCCTTGTTTTTACATTTTAAAATCTTCAATTTTCAATTTCTAAGGCTCTTCCGCACTTCTGCACTTCCGTTCTTCCCTTACTGACATTTTCTGTCTTTTAAAATGACATTTTTTGTCACTTTTTCATCATTATTTTTGGAAAATCCTTTATTAATAAAGGTTTTTTATTCTGGCATGATTTATGATACATTTTTTAATGAGGAGGTAAGTATGTTAAGGAAAAGGCAAAAAGGATTCACACTGATTGAGCTTTTAATTGTTGTGGCGATTATTGCAATTATTGCAGCAATCGCCATACCAAATCTTCTTACCGCTCTCCAGAAGGGAAGACAGAAGAGAACGATGGGCGACATGAAGACAATTGCCAACGGTCTCGAGTCCTACGATGTGGATATCGGGATGTATCCCAATGATACCTTTGCTAACTTAGCGAACTACCTATCACCTTTTTACATTGCAAGCTTTCCACGAAGAGACGGGTGGAACAATCTATTTGTCTACCAAACAGCGAGCCCCTTTGATGTCTATTCTCTCATTTCCTATGGAAGAGACCGAGCTCCGGGTGGAGGACAAACTGGTAGCCTTGTGTATGGTCAATATTTTGTTGTGCAGAGGATGAGCGACTTCGATACTGATATTTACCTATCCAACGGACAATTTACCTGGGCTCCAAAACAGTAAAATTTCCCTGCTCTTATTCGGGAAAAGGCGGGTCTTGTGACCCGCCTTTTTTATTGAAAATAGATTTTCGAAGGAACAGAGTTTAGCATGGCAGGAAAAAAGCAAAAAGGATTCACACTGGTTGAGCTTTTGATTGTTGTGGCGATTATTGCAATTATTGCAGCAATCGCCATACCAAATCTTCTTACTGCTCTCCAGAAGGGAAGACAGAAGAGAACGATGGGCGACATG